>CAVCXN010000087.1:0-3249 GCA_963606215.1 uncultured Mycoplasmatota bacterium
GGTGCGGTTGCTGCTCAAGTCCTTTTGGGGGGACGAGGGCTTCACCGGAAGCTTTTACATCTCCGTCTTCACCGCCCGAAACTTTACCAAGGCCCTGGGGAACAGCTTCCTTGTCTCCATCGTCTCGGCACTGCTGGCGGTGGGTGTGGCCTTTGTGTTCGCCTATGGCATCCACTACACGAGACTGCCCAAGGGCGTCAAGCGGGGCTTGCAGGCCGTCACCACCCTGCCCATGTTCCTGCCGACCATCACTTACGGCTTTGCCATCATCTACTCCTTCGGGAAGCAGGGCCTCATCACCCGGCTCTTTGGGCACCAGCTCTTCAACATCTACGGCTTCGGCGGCCTGCTGGTGGGCTACGTCATCTACACGGTGCCCGTGGCCTTCCTGCTTATCCACAACACCATGGGCTATGTCGATAAGAAGACCCTGGTCGTGTCCAAGGCAATGGGGGACAAGTGCTTTGCCACGTTCTGGATCGCCGTCCTCCGGCCCCTGCTGGGGACCCTGGCCGGGGCGTTTATCCAAGCCTTCTTCCTGTGCTTTACGGACTTCGGCATCCCGGCCTCCGTCGGGGGGAAGTTCGACGTGATCGCCACGGTGCTGTATAACGAGATGCTGGGCGGCGTGCCCGACTTCAACCGGGGTGCGGTGGTCGCCGTGGTTATGCTCCTGCCGTCGGTGCTGAGTATTCTGCTCCTGCGCTGGCTGGAGAAATATAACATTCGCTATGACCGCATCAGCCAGGCGGACCTGGCGGCGAATCCCGGCCGGGATTCGGCTTGGGGCGTGTCCGGCGGGGTGCTGTCCGTGGTCATCCTGTCCCTGTTCGCGGTGCTGTTCGTGGTGCCGCTGGTGCAGAACTGGCCGTATCAGACTCAGTTTACCTTGGAACATTTCCAGGCGGTTTTTGCCGACAACGAATTGCAGACGGTTTACCTCCACTCCCTGGTCATGGCCCTGCTCACGGCGGCGCTGGGGACGCTGGCCGCCTATGGCGCGGCCCTCATCACGGCCCGGAGCACCTTGCCGAAATGGTGCAAGCAGGTCATTGATGCCATCGCTCTGGTGACAAATACCATCCCCGGCATGGTCCTGGGCCTGGCCTTCCTGTTTACGTTTACGGGAACTTCTCTGCAAAATACCTTTGTGCTGATGATCCTCTGCAACATCGTCCACTATTTTTCTACGCCGTATCTCATGATGAAAAACTCCCTCTCCAAGCTCAACGCCGGGTGGGAGACAACGGCTCTGCTCATGGGCGACAGCTGGCCGAAGACGATCCTGCGGGTCGTAACACCCAACGCGGCGGCCAGCCTGATCGAAGTGTTCAGCTATTACTTTATCAATGCCATGGTCACGATCAGCGCCCTCATCTTCCTGGCGGGGGCACGGACGATGGTTCTGACCACGAAGATCAAGCAGTTACAGTATGTGAACAAGTACAACGAGGTCTTTGTGCTGTCGCTGCTCATCCTCTTTACCAACCTGCTTGCAAAGGCCATTTTTACTTGGCTTGCAAATAGAAGCGCGAAAAAGATCACTGCGCATAAGTGAGAAATTCAGATCGAGAAAGGAACAAAAAATATCATGAATCTGAAAAAACTTCTGGCCCTGGGCCTCTCCCTGACCATGGCCGCTACGCTGGTGGCCGGCTGCGGCAGCAGCTCCACCTCCGGCGACACCAGCGGCGACCAGACCGCTGACAGCACCAGCTCCGACAAGAGCAGCGCCCAGCAGGTCATCATCTACTCCAACGCCGACGACGAGGCCATCACCGCCATGACCCACGCCCTGGACAGCAACGGCTACGAGGGGCAGTATGTCTTCCAGACCTTCGGGACCTCTGAGCTGGGCGGCAAGCTCCTGGCCGAGGGGACGAACCTGGAGGCCGATATGGTCACGATGAGCACCTTCTATTTACAGAGCGCCCAGGACAAGAACAGCATGTTCCTGCCCCTGACCTTCGACGTGAAGACCCTGACGGAAGTGCCCGATTACACCGCTCCCATCACCTCCCAGGAGGGTGCCATCATCATCAACACCGAGGTGCTGAAAGAGAACAACCTGCCCACCCCCACCTGCCTGAAGGACCTGGCGGACCCTGTGTACAAGGACTTCCTGGCCATCACCGACGTGCAGTCCTCTTCCACGGCTTGGCTGCTGATGCAGGCATTGATTTCCGCCTATGGCGAGGACGGGGCACAGACTGTGCTGCATGACCTGTACGCCAACGCAGGGGACCATGTGGAATCCTCCGGCTCTGCCCCGCTGAAGCTGTGTGAGGCCGGTGAGGTCGCTGTGGGCTTCGGCCTGCGGCATCAGGCGGTGGCCGCCAAGAACGACGGTCTGCCCATCGACTTTGTGGACCCCACCGAGGGCAACTTCTCCCTGACCGAGTCCGTGGCTGTCCTGGACAAGGGTGACAAGACCAACCCCCTGGCCATGGAAATGGCCCAGTGCATCATCGAGAATGGCCGGACCGAGTTACAGCAAAACTACCCCAATCCTCTCTACGAGGGTGAGACGGCGGACAGCGCCAACCAGTCTGCCTATCCCAAGACCTTTGACGAGCCTCTGACCTTCGAGCTGTACGAGAAGCACGTGGCCATCTCCGAGGCCGCCAAGGGCTGAGAAACGAGCTGATCCAAACAAGACACCGAAACAGAAAGGAACCTGCACCATGCAGAAGCAATATAAACTACTTACCCCCGGTCCCTTGACCACCACCGACACCGTGAAGCAGGTCATGCTCTTTGACCACTGCACCTGGGACGACGATTATAAGTCCATCACCCAGTCCATCCGCGCCCAGCTGCTGGAGCTGGCCCATGTGTCCGCCCCCGACTACACCGCCGTGCTCATGCAGGGCAGCGGGTCCTTCGGGGTGGAGTCGGTGCTGACCAGCGTCATCGGCCCGGACGAAAAACTGCTCATCGCCGCCAACGGCGCCTACGGACTCAGAATGGCTGAGATCTGCCGTCACGCGGGCATCGCCTTCACCCTCTACGAGCAGGACAACGACCGGCGGCCGGACCCCGCTGTGGTCGCTGACTACCTGGCCAAAGACCCCGCCATCACCCACGTCTCCATGGTCCACGGCGAGACGACCAGCGGCATTCTGAACGACGTGGAGGCCGTGGGCAAGGTCGTGAAGGCCGCCGGAAAAGTCTTCATCGTGGATGCTATGTCCACCTTCGGCGGGGTGGACGTGCCGGTAGCCGACTGGGGCATCGACTTCCTGATTT
>CAVCXN010000088.1:0-4435 GCA_963606215.1 uncultured Mycoplasmatota bacterium
CCAATTACAACCCCGCCCGTATCGCCGTAGAGCGCAACGGCGAGATCGTCCCCAAGCGGCTGTATGGGGAGACGGTGTTGCAGGACGACGACGTGGTTGAAGTCGTCAGCTTCGTGGGAGGTGGCTGAGATGGGCGGTCTGCACGAGCACCCCATTCCCTCCCGCGAAGTCATGCGGGAGGCCCTGAACATCCGCCACGGGGAGGAACTGCAAAATAAAATCAGCGCCGCTCGGGTGGCGGTGTGCGGTCTGGGCGGATTGGGTTCCAACATCGCCATCGCCCTGGCCCGGGCCGGGGTGGGGCATCTGCACCTGATTGACTTTGACCGGGTGGATTTGACCAACCTCAACCGCCAACAGTACGCGGTTGGCCAGCTTGGGCAGTACAAGACCGACGCCCTGCGGGAGACATTGTCTCTCGTCTCCCCCTACTGTGACGTGACCTGTGACACCATCAAGGTCACAGAGGAAAACCTGCCGGAGCTGTTAAAACACGAGGACTATATCTGCGAGGCTTTCGACCGGGCCGAGGCCAAAGCCATGCTCGTCTCCGGGGTGTTGGAGCATTTTCCGGGAAAGTATCTCGTGGCCGGTTCCGGCCTGGCGGGGCTTGGCTCGGCCAACACGATCCAGACCCGCCGCGTCTCTAAGCGCTTCTACCTCTGCGGGGACGGCACGTCCGATTCTTCCGTAGGGCTGGGGCTGGTGGCCTCCCGCGTACTGGTCTGCGCCGCCCATGAAGCCAACATGATCCTCCGGCTCATCGCCGGGGAGACGGAACCCTGACACAAACCAGAAAGGACGTTTCTTATGACTCAGAACGATAAACTCATCCTGGGAGGCCATGAATTTTCCTCCCGTTTCATTTTAGGCTCCGGGAAATACTCCCTGAAGCTGATCCAGGCCGCCGTGGAATACGCCGGTGCCGAGCTCATCACCCTGGCCGTCCGCCGGGCCAACACCAAGGACCATGAAAATATCCTAGACTACATCCCCAAGGGCGTGACCCTTCTGCCCAACACCTCCGGGGCACGGAACGCAGAAGAGGCCGTCCGCATCGCGCGGCTGGCCCGGGAGCTGGGGTGCGGCGATTTCGTCAAGATCGAGATCATGCGGGACTCCAAGTACCTCCTGCCCGACAACCAGGAGACGGTGAAGGCCACCGAAATTCTGGCAAAAGAGGGCTTCGTGGTCATGCCCTACATGTACCCCGACCTGTACACCGCCCGGGATCTGGTAAACGCCGGGGCCGCCTGCGTGATGCCCCTGGCCTCCCCCATCGGCTCCAACAAGGGCTTGGCCACGAAAGAGTTTATCCAAATTTTAGTGGATGAGATCGACCTGCCCATCATCGTAGACGCCGGCATCGGCCGCCCCTCCCAGGCTTGCGAGGCCATGGAGATGGGCGCGGCGGCGATCATGGCCAACACCGCCCTGGCCACCGCCGGGGACCTGCCCCAGATGGCTTCCGCCTTCAAGAAGGCCATCGAAGCCGGGCGGGATGCCTATCTCTCCGGCCTGGGCCGGGTGCTGACCCGCGGGGCCTCTGCCTCGGACCCCCTGACCGGGTTCCTGCACGACTGAGTTCTCCTTGCAGACTCTCACTCAGAATCCAACAGAAAGACCGTGATCGTCATGGAAAACCAATTTTTAGTAGACTCGGAATATCTCAGCCCCGAAGCCCTGGAGCGGAAGCACCGCTTAGAGAACGACCCCGCCAGCCGCACGGACCACATGGCCTATCAGCCCGGCATGGAGCAGATTTCCCCTGAAATCCGCAACAAAGTCATGGGCCAGGTGGATGCCTACGACTACACCGCTTACACCGCCCGGGATGTGCGGGCGGCCTTGGAGCACGAGACCTGCTCCGTGGAAGACTTCAAAGCCCTGCTCTCCCCCGCCGCCGCGCCGTTTCTGGAAGAGATGGCTGGGAAAGCCCAGCGGGAGACGCAGAAGCACTTCGGCAACACCGTCTACCTCTTCACTCCCCTGTACATCGCCAACTACTGTGAGAACTACTGCGTCTACTGCGGCTTCAACTGCTACAACCACATCAAGCGGATGCAGTTAAATAAAGATCAGATCGAGCACGAGATGAAGGTCATCGCCGACTCCGGCATGGAGGAGATTCTGATCCTCACCGGGGAAAGCCGGGCCAAGAGCAACGTGGAGTACATCGGCGAAGCCGTGAAAATCGCCAGGAAGTATTTCCGCATGATCGGCCTGGAAATTTACCCCGTGAACACCGAAGAGTACCGCTACCTGCGGGACTGCGGCGCGGATTACGTCACTGTCTTCCAGGAGACGTATGACCCCGTGAAATACGAGACACTCCACCTGAAGGGCCACAAGCGTGTCTGGCCCTACCGCTTCGAGGCCCAGGAACGGGCACTCATGGGTGGGATGCGCGGCGTAGGCTTCTCAGCTCTGCTGGGCCTGTCGGACTTCCGAAAGGACGCCCTGGCCACCGCTCTGCATGTGTACTATCTCCAGCGCAAATACCCCCACGCGGAGATGTCCCTCTCCTGCCCCCGCCTGCGGCCCATCGTGAACAACGACAAGATCAATCCCCTGGATGTCCACGAGAAGGAGCTCTGTCAGGTCCTCTGCGCCTACCGTATCTTCCTGCCCTTTGCGGGCATCACCGTCTCCTCCCGCGAGAGCGCCAGCTTCCGGGACGGCATCGTGAAGATCGCCGCCACCAAGGTCTCTGCCGGCGTCTCCACCGGCATCGGCGACCACGAGAGCAAATACACCGGCAAGGACGCCGGAGCCGACGAGGGTGACGAGCAGTTCGAGATCAACGACGGGCGGAGCTTCGCAGCCATGTATGAGGACATGAGCCAGGAGGGGTTACAGCCTGTCCTGAACGATTATCTCTACGTTTGACTCCGTTTTCCATTCATAACGGAAGCGAAAATAGGGGCGATCTGCGGATCGTCCCTACTTTCTTGTCCAAAGAAATAGCGTTCTGTCTTTCTCGGTCTTCCATCTGCGCAGGTTTCCTGTAGTATATAGTTAGCCTCAGCTAATTCAAGGAGATACCTATGCAGATAGAAGCAGTCTACGGGGTTTTGATCCCCTTTCTGGGCACGTCCTTAGGCGCGGCCTGTGTATTTTTTCTAAAGAAGTCCCTGGGTGATCTCATCCAGCGGGCCTTGACGGGCTTCGCCGCCGGGGTCATGGTGGCGGCGTCGGTCTGGAGCCTGCTCATCCCCGCCATCGAGCGCGCGGCAGACAAGGGCCGCTGGGCCTTCGCCCCGGCCGCGGTGGGGTTTTGGATCGGGGTCCTGTTCCTGCTGGGGCTGGACCACGCCATTCCCCACCTGCACCGCAACGCACAGCAGGCCGAGGGTCCAAAAAGCCAGCTGCGGCGCACGACGATGATGGTCCTGGCCGTGACCCTGCACAACATCCCCGAGGGCATGGCTGTGGGCGTGGTCTACGCCGGGCATCTGGCCGGGGACGCACAGATCACGTCCGCCGGAGCCCTGGCCCTCTCCCTGGGCATCGCCATTCAGAATTTTCCGGAGGGCGCCATCATCTCCCTGCCTCTGCGGGCCGAGGGGATGGGGCGGGGCCGGGCCTTCGCCGGGGGCGTGCTGTCCGGCGTGGTGGAGCCGGTGGGGGCGGTGGTGACGATCCTGGCCGCCCAAGTGATTTTACCCGCCCTACCCTATCTGCTGAGCTTCGCGGCGGGGGCGATGCTGTATGTGGTGGTGGAAGAACTCATCCCGGAGATGTCCCAGGGGCGGCACTCCAACGTGGGGACGCTGTGTTTCGCGCTGGGGTTCAGCGTGATGATGGCGCTGGATGTGGCGTTGGGATAGGTTAACTTTGGATAAATACCGGTTTTTCTTTCTTTTTTGGAGCTTCTATGGTATGATATGACCGACAAGCCAAAAAAAGAAGGAGGCACCCCCATGCAAACCCGTTCTCTCACCCATCAGCTGACCCTGGAAGAAATCGAATGTCTGCTGACCCAGGCCCAGACCGGTGTCCTGTCCACCATCGACCCTGACGGGGCACCCTACGGCATTCCCCTGCATTTCGTCCTGCTGGACGGCGCGCTCTATTTCCACTGCCGCACCGAAGGGGAAAAGACCGACAATCTCATCGCCAGACCTCAGGTCTGCTTTACCGTCTATGAGATGCACAACCTGATTCTGCCCGATGAGCCTCGTCCCTGCGGCGTAAACACCCATTATGACAGCGTGCTCGTCCGGGGCCAGGCCGCCCTGGTCGAAGACCAAACAGAAAAGCTGGCCGCGCTGCACGCCATCGTCGCCAAGTACACGCCCCAGTTTGCCGACAAGGAGCTGCCCCAGACCGCCGTAGATGCTACGGCTGTAGTGAAGATCACCCCCATCTGCACCACCGGGAAGTATTACAAGTAAGCACCCGGAGGAGGGACGGATCTGATGCACTATCAGGG
>CAVCXN010000089.1:0-2201 GCA_963606215.1 uncultured Mycoplasmatota bacterium
CCGACTCCCTGCGCGACGTGGCCGGAGAGCGGGACGACGATGAGGACGAAGAAGAGGGCCGCACCGCCACCTTTCCCTTTCTGAACCGGCTCATGGGGAACATGAACGGCCAGGAGGACAAGAAGGACGAGACGCCCGTCCCCTCCTCGCCCCAGGGCGGCAAGGAAAACGCCCAGAGCCGCCCGGAAAAGCCCGAACGCAAGACCCGCACCAAGCGGAAATTTCTGGAGAACCACTGCATCTCCCTGACCCGCAAGGCCGCCGAGGGCAAGCTCGACAAGATGATCGGCCGGGACCAGGAGTTGGAGCGGGTCATCCAGATTTTGAACCGCCGCCAGAAGAACAATCCCTGCCTCATCGGTGAGCCTGGTGTGGGCAAGACCGCCATCGCCGAGGGGCTGGCCATGAAGATTTTCCAGGGCGACGTGCCCTATAAGCTCAAGGACAAGGAAGTGTACCTGCTGGACCTGACCTCCCTCGTGGCCGGTACCCAGTTCCGGGGCCAGTTCGAGAGCCGCATGAAGGGCCTGATCGAAGAGATCAAAAAGCTGGGGAACATCATTCTTGTCATTGACGAAGTCCATAATCTCGTGGGCGCGGGCGACGCCGAAGGCTCCATGAACGCCGCCAATATTTTGAAGCCCGCCCTGTCCCGCGGGGAGATCCAGGTCATCGGCGCGACGACGCTGGTGGAGTACCGGAAGTATATCGAGAAGGACTCCGCGTTAGAGCGCCGCTTCCAGCCTGTCATCGTGAATGAGCCTTCGATCGAAGACGCTGTGGAAATTATTAAAGGCGTGGCCCCCTATTACGAGGAGTTCCACCACGTCAAAATCTCTCCGGATATCGCGCGCCTGGCCGTGCTGATGTCGGAGCGCTATATCACCGACCGTTTCCTGCCGGACAAGGCCATTGACCTCATCGACGAAGCCTGCTCGGACGTGAACCTCCGGGACAAAAATCTGGCCCGGAAGATGGAGCTGCAAAAAGAGCTGGACGACATCGCCGTAGAGCGAGAGGTCATGGTGGCCGACGCCAGCGACAAAGCCTACGAGCGCCTGGCTGAGCTGCGGAGCAAGGAACTCCAGCTGCTCCAGGAGCAGAAAGAGCTGGCCACTGTCGAGGCCCCCAGCCTGACCCTGGAGAGCCTCTCCCGCGTGGTCGAGCTATGGACAAAAATCCCCGCCAGCACCATCCAGGAGCAGGAATACGAGCGCCTGGCCAAGCTGGAAGACCGGCTCAAGTCCCATGTCGTGGGCCAGGACGAGGCCATTGCCGCCGTTTCCGCCGCCATCCGGCGCAACCGGGTTGGCGTGGCGTCGAAGCGCAAGCCTGTCTCCTTTATCTTTGTCGGGTCTACCGGCGTGGGCAAGACGGAGCTGGTCAAGCGGCTGGCCGAGGACCTGTTCCACTCCCCCGAGTCCCTCATCCGGCTGGATATGTCCGAGTTCATGGAGAAGCACTCTGTCTCCCGCATCATCGGCTCTCCCCCCGGCTATGTGGGCTACGACGAGGCCGGTCAGCTGACCGAAAAAATTCGCCGCAAGCCCTACTCGGTCGTCCTGTTTGACGAGATCGAAAAGGCCCACCCCGATGTACTGAACATCCTCCTGCAAATTCTGGACGACGGCCATATCACCGATGCCCAGGGCCGCACGGTCAACTTTGAGAACACCGTCATCGTCATGACCTCCAACGCCGGCAGCGAGAGCAACGGTGGGCCGCTGGGCTTTGGCAAGACCGCCAACGAGCAGAGCAAGGACAAGGCCATGAAAGCCCTGCAGCAATTCCTGCGGCCGGAGTTCCTCAACCGCGTGGATGAGGTCATCTGCTTCAACCAGCTCAGCGAAGAAAACTTCCGGGCCATCGCCAAGATCATGCTGGTGGAGCTTCAGGATGTGCTGAAAGAAAAAGATTTGGACTTCACCTGGGACGAAGCGGTGCTTGACCAGCTGGTGAAGGACTCCTACTCCGCCGCCTACGGCGCGCGGAACCTGCGGCGGCACATCCAGAAGGCCCTGGAAGACCCCATCGCCACAAAAATCATCGACAGCTACCTCTCCCCCATCCACTCCCTCAAGGCTGTGATGGAGGACGGGAATATCCATATCTCGGCCCTGTGACCCTTTTTTCTCTCACTTCTTCTCACCTTCTATCCACAGGGCAAAGAACCCCGTGTACCTTTACTCTCGGTACACGGG
>CAVCXN010000090.1:0-2205 GCA_963606215.1 uncultured Mycoplasmatota bacterium
ACGCGATGGATGCCCTGCAAGACGCCGAGACCGTCCTCAGCGACGGCATCGACGAGTTCAAGCGGGCGGGGGACGCCATGAACGACGCCTTTGACCTCTTAGACAAGGCCACGGAAGACCTGCACACCATGGTCAAGACCCTGTCAGAGGAACCGACCATCTCCTTTGACGGCATCGGCAGCGACATCACCGCCAAGGGTGATGAGCTGGACGACGCCGTGTCGGACATCATCAACAGCGCCAAGAAGCTCACGGATGTGGTCAGCGGCTCGGCGGACAATATCCTGGACGATCTCAGCGCCATCAGCAAGCAGGTCCAGTCCATCACCGACCTGCTCCGCGAAGAGACGCAGGACGCCAAGGACGACGCCGACAAGGACCTGGTGGAGGACATCTCCGACCAGGTAGACAGCGACCAGCAGCGCACTGGCTGCATCTCGGCCAGCACCAACAACGGCAAGGTCGAGGGTGACGTGGACGTGGCGGGCATCGCCGGGTCCATGGCCATTGAGTATGACTTCGACCCGGAGGACGACCTGGTCAAAGAAGGGGACCGCTCCCTGGACATCACCTACCAGACCAAGGCTGTCATCCGCCGCTCCGTAAACAACGGGGAGATCACCAGCAAAAAAGACCAGGCCGGCGGCGTGGTGGGCCGTATGGACCTGGGCCAGGTCACGCACTGCGAAAATTACGGCACCGTGTCCAGCACCGACGGCAGCTACGTCGGCGGCATCGCAGGCGGCTCCTGGGGCACCATCCGGGAGAGCTGGTCCCGCTGCACCCTCTCCGGGGAGCACTATGTGGGCGGCATCGCGGGCTACGCCACGAACCTGAAAAACTGCCGCTCCGCCGTGGAGATCACCGACGGCAAAGCCTACCTGGGCACCATCGCCGGGGACCGGGACACCGAGGGCACCATCACCGGCAACACCTTTACCCACGACAGCCTGGGGGCCATTGACGGCATCAGCTACGCAGGCCAGGCAACCCCGGTGAGCTTCTCCGCCCTCTGCGCCAGCGGCGCACCCAGCACCTTTGCTCAGATGGAGCTGAGATTCCAGGCCGACGGCAAGCTGGTGAAGACCGTGCCCTTCACCTACGGCGAGGGCATAGACAGCCTCCCCGACATCCCCGCCAAGAAGGGCTACTCCGCCGCCTGGCCGGACATCGACTACAGCCACCTGACGGCCAGCCAGACCCTGGAGGCCGTCTACACCCCCTACACGTCCTCCCTGACAGACGGCGGCCAGCTGCCCGAGATTCTCGTAGACGGCAGCTTCAGCGCCCAGGCTGAGGTCAGCCACACCAGCCAGGAAGCATCCTGGACGACGGAGCGGGGCCGCACCTACACCGGCCAGGGCTACACCGTCACCGTCGATGACCCCACTTTGGACGTCGTCTCCTACACCGTCCACTGCCGCATCCCCGAAGAGGGCGGCCGCTACAGCGTCTGGATGGAGCAGGACGACGGCACCTGGGTCCGCCAGGACAGCACCAAGGACGGCAGTTATCTCCTCTTCCCGGCCACGGCGCAGAGCGTGACCTTCTGCCTCATCAAGGAGCCGGGTTCTCTCCAGCTCCTTGTGCCTATCGGGATCCTGGCGGCGGGCTTCCTGTTCCTGCTTTGGTACCGGAAGAAGGCCAAGAAAAAGGCGCAAAGCGGGGAGAAGCCCCAGAAGACGGAGAAAAGGCCGAAGACGAAGAAACCCCGGAAGAAACTAGAGTTTAGAAAAAAGAAGAAATGATTTCTGCAACTGCGGTGGCGTCTTGGGATGCTGCCGCAGTTTTTGCGTGGTGTTGTATCGGGCGGGGTGGCCGCTCCCATTTTTGGGACAGGCTGAAGAAATCTTTTTGGAAATAGAAGAACAGCGCCGGTACCGACAAACGATACCAGCGCTGTTCTTCTATCATGACGCAAAGTCCAAGGGGGAAACTCAGCCTTCGATCATCGTTTTCAGTTCTGCCCGATCCAGATCGCTCAGCAGATTCGTCATGCTCCGCAGGCTGATGCCGATGGTGGAGACGTTGTGCAGCAGCGCGGAGGTGGCGGGGGCCAGGATACCGGCGGCGCCCAGGCCGATGAGGGTGCCGTTGAAGCCGATGACGAAGCGGTAGTTGGATCGGATGCGCTTCATCAGCGCCATGGAGATTTTCCGCAGCGTGACCAGCTGGGCCAGGCTGTCGGCGGCCACGGTGATGTCG
>CAVCXN010000090.1:2215-6199 GCA_963606215.1 uncultured Mycoplasmatota bacterium
CGTCTATACTATGCATTACTATTTAGTAATACTAAGTATAGAGGAAAGAAGACGCCCTGTCAAGAGAAACCTTCTCCTGACAGGGCGTTTGTCCGCCGGATCAATCCAGCAGATTGGTCATGCTCCGGACGCTGATTGCCAGCGTGGAGAGATTGTGCAGCAGGGCGGATGTAGCGGGAGGCAGAATGCCCATGACGCCCAGCGCGATCAGGCTGCCGTTGAAGCCCATGACAAAGCGGTAGTTGCCCCTGACCCGACGCAGAAGGCCGTTGGCAATCATCTTCAGCGCCACCAGCTCAAACAGGCTGTCCGCCGACACGGTGATATCCGCGATTTCCCGGGCGATGGCGGCGCCGTCGCTGATGGCGATGCCCACATCCGCGGCGGACAGGGCGGGAGAGTCGTTGATGCCGTCGCCCAGCATGATGACGGTGCGCCCGGCGGCGTGCTCGGCGTCCACGTAGCTGGCCTTGTCCTCCGGCAGGACCTCGGAGCGGTAGTCGTCCACGCCGACCTCGGCGGCAATGGCGGCGGCGGTGCGCTCGCTGTCGCCGGTGAGCATCACGGTCTTGCTGATGCCCAGGGTACGCAGGGCGCGGATGACGCCCTTGGCCTCGGGGCGCAGAGGGTCAGAGATGCAGATGACGGCAGAAAGTACCCCGCCGATGGCGAGATACAGGTGGGTATACTGGTTGGGCAAGGCGTCGAACTTGGCCTGCTCGCCCTCGGGGACGATGCACTGTTCATCCTCAAAGACGAAGTGGGCGCTGCCGATGACAGCCTTCTCCTGCCCGACGCGGCTGGCGATGCCGTGGGCCACGATGTAGTCCACCTCGGAGTGCATCTCCTCGTGGGAGAGGTCCTTGTCCTTGGCGGCCTGGACCACGGCGTTGGCCATGGAGTGGGGGAAGTGCTCCTCCAGGCAGGCGGCCAGGCGGAGCATGTCGTTCTCCTCCTTGCCGTGGAAGGTCACGACCTGGACCACAGTGGGGCAGGCCCGGGTGAGGGTGCCGGTCTTGTCGAAGATGATGGTGTCAGCCTGGGCCAGAGCCTCCAGGAACTTACCGCCCTTGACGGTGGTGTGGCTGCCGCTGGCTTCGCGCATGGCGGACAGAACCGCCAGAGGCATGGCCAGCTTCAGCGCGCAGGAGAAATCGACCATCAGGACCGACAGGGAACGGGTGACGTTCCGGGTCAGCAGATAGGTCACGGCACTGCCGGCCAGGGTGTAGGGTACGAGCTTGTCAGCCAGCCGCGCGGCCTTGTTCTCGGCGGCGGACTTGAGCTTCTCGGACTGCTCGATCATCTGCACGATTTTGTCATAGCGGCTGGTGCCCTTCTGCTGGGTGATCTCAATGAGGCACTCGCCCTCTTCGACCACGGTACCGGCATACACGGTTTTGCCGGGACCCTTGGGCACGGGCACGGACTCGCCGGTGAGAGATGCCTGGTTGACCATGATCTCGCCGGACTGAATGACCCCGTCCACAGGGATCATGCCGCCCATACGGACCAGGATGGCGTCGCCGGGCTGGACCTGGGACAGGGGAACGAGTACGTCCCCGTCTTCCGTGTGCAGCCAGACGCGGTCCACGTTCAGGGACATGCACCGGGCCAGGTCGTCCACGGACTTCTTGTGGGTCCACTCCTCCAGCAGCTCGCCCAGGCTCAGCAGGAACATGACGGAACCGGCGGTAGAGAAGTCTCTGCGTGCCATGGAGATGCCAATGGACAGCGCATCCAGCAATTCCACATGCAGTTTGCGCTTAAGCAGACACTTAACGCCCTTTACTAAGTAAGGAACGGAGCGATACAGCGTGTAAGCCGTGGCCAAAGGTGCGGGCAGGAAGGCGGAACGCATGGCCTTGGACACGATTTTAATGACCAGCTTTTCCTGATACTCCCGGTTCAGCGCCCGCCCGGTGTGGGTGGGGGCCAGCTTTGCGATCTCCGTGGAAGTATAGGAGAAGCGGCTGAGGAAGGTCAGCAGCTCCTGCCGGTTGCCCTCATAGCGGACGATGGCGCAGCAGGTGCGCTCATGCACCGTGACCTGCTGGGCGGCGGGCCAGGCGCAGAGATAGGCTTCCAATAAGTCGGCCTGCGCCAGCGTCATGCGGTTCTGGATCACCTGCACCCGGATACGCCCACGGGACTCATGGACGATTTTGAATTTCATAGTGAAAACCTCCAAAACGGGAAAACAGAGAGGGCGTTCGGCCCTCTCTGCCTCATTATTAACGCATAGATGCGCGGAACATCACGGGGGGAGAGGGGGTTAAGCCTCAGTCTCTTCTTCAGCACCAGCCTCAGCAGTCTCTTCGGCGGCGTCCTCGATGACGAGATCCTCCTTGGCAGCGCGCTCCTCGTTGATGTCCTTGGCGCTGGCGACGATGTCAGCAGCGCTCTCCTGCACCTTGTCCACGCCCTTCATCAGGCAGTCCTTCACGCGCAGGGCGGCGGCGGTGGTGTGGGCGTAAACATTCTTGGCGTCCTTGCTGGACAGCAGTTTCAAACCAGCCGTGCCAAACAGCAGGCCACCGGCGAACAGAGCAGCGTGAGTGTACTTCTTAAAATCGATCATAGTAGTTACCTCCTGGTTAATCCGGTTGTTTTTTGCTAATTAGATACGTCTTACTTGCGTTTGCGACCGGTAAGCATGGCCATAATCATGCAGATCATAGCGGCTTTTGCCCAAAAACGATGTTTTTTCACTTGGCCACCCCCTTAACACAGACGCAAATTGTTTTATGCTTTGGTCAAATTGTAGCGAAGAATGTGTAAAAAAACACACCGATTCGGACGGGAATCGGTGGTTTTAGACATTTTGTTGTGCCAGCTGCCGTCGATATTGGGCTGGGGGCAGATGATAATGGCGTTTGAAAATCTGAGAGAACTGGCTGGCGCTCTCATAGCCCACAGACGCGGCCACTTGCAGAACGGTCTGGTTGGTGTTCCGCAACAGCTCGGCGGCCAGGTCCATGCGGCGGGCCTGCAAAAACTTTCGGGTGGACTGCCCGTACATCTGCCGGAAGCCCTCTTTCAAAAACGTTCCGGAGATGTGGAACCGCCGGGCCATGCTCTCGATGGTGAGGGGCTGGCTGAGGTTTTCCAGCATGTAGTCGTGGGTATCCCGAATGGCCTGCACCTGTTCGCGGTCCCAATAGCGCCGCCCGGGGCTGCGCAGGGGGACGATGCTCTTGTGCTGCATGAGGTAGAGCAGCTCCACGCCCTTCATGGCGCAGTATTCACCCCGTTCCTCCTCCGGCAGCTCGTCCAGCTGGGCGAAAAACGTGCTGTTCCAAAGCCCGCTGGGGAAGAGCAGGCACCCGCCGCCAGCGTAAAGCTGTTCTTCCAGGCGAAGGGGGAGCAGACGGCTGTTGGCCGCGCCCCAGAGCTTACTCAGTGCGACGAAGGGATTCGGCCCATCCAGACGCACCCGGATGAGGCGGACCTCTGCTTCCTTGCACTCAATGCGGTGGACCCGCAGCCGAGAGGAGAAAAGCAGGATATCCTGAGGGTTCAAGTCGAGGACCTGCCCCTGCTCCAGATAGAGCTGCAAGCCGCCCGACTGACAAAACAAAAGGCAAGCCGGCCAACGGAGGGATTCCGACAGCCAGGCATCCCCCTGGCCGCCGGTATACTGGCAGATCTCTACGCCCGGCAGGGCATAAGACCAGATGATATTGCTGTCCTGGTCCATCGGGAATAAACGCTCAACCATGGCAGCACCTCCTACACTTTGTTAGCAAATCCTAACGCTCGGCCAAGAAAAAAGTCCATCTGGAGGATGAACCTGCGAAGAATTCACGCAAAGGATTAGCGTTCCCTAATGACATTTCAGATGATAGCATAGCCTAACCAAAAAAGCAAGAGGAAAATCCGAAAAAGAGGAAAAATTTTTGAAAAAGGTCCTCTGCCCGCAGGACAGAGGACCGAAGTCAATTATTGAATGGACATGACCGTATACCCGACCTCCTGCACCGC
>CAVCXN010000090.1:6209-9615 GCA_963606215.1 uncultured Mycoplasmatota bacterium
GTGCAGGAGGTCGGGTATACGGTCATGTCCATTCAATAATTGACTCCTGCACCGCGTGGCGCAGAGTATCGTTGTCCGGCTCCTGTTTCAGGCGGACATCCGCCCTGCGCTCGCCCAGGTCAACCTTGGCCCAGACGCCGTCCAAGCTGTTGAGCGCATTCTCAACGCGGCGGGAGCAGTTGGAGCAGGTCATCCCGTCGATGGTCAGGGTGACTTCATAGGGGTAGTGGTCCTTGTTCTTGTCCGCGACTTTCACTTTCTTCTCTGCGGCCTCGTGGGACCCGCAGCATCCGCCGCCGCTCCGCATCTTGTGGCCGTAGCTGTAGATCGCGTAAATGCAGATCACGGCGATGATGACAATGACGATGGCTGTACCCATATCTTGGTTTCCTCCTCGTGAAACGAAAATTCTGGTGTGTGGTTAGAAAAAGCTAATCTGACCACGAGACTTACCATAGCACAAACCAACCTGCCTGTCCAGTAGGTACTACCCAAAAATTTGTAAATTTTTTTGTGCTTGCTCCGTCAACCCCTTGTGCCGGTAGGGAAAATGGTCTATACTACTAAAACGATTTCCAAACATCCCACCCGCAAGGGTTTGAAACTTATGATACGAGGAGAGAGACAATGCTGACACTGGACAAGATCTACCACGCCGCCTTTGTCTTAAAAAAGGTAGCCAGAAAAACCGACCTCATCAAGGCCACGAAACTTTCCGACCACTGCGACCTGTACCTGAAGACCGAGAACTTACAGGAGACGGGCAGCTTCAAGCTCCGTGGCGCTTACTATAAGATCAGCCAGCTCACGGACGAAGAAAAGTCCCACGGCATTTTGGCGTGCAGCGCCGGCAACCACGCCCAGGGCGTGGCCATGGCCGCCACCCACAACGGCATCAAGTCCCTCATCTGTATGCCCGACGGCGCGCCCATCAGCAAGGTCGAGGCGACGAAGCAGCTGGGGGCCGAGGTCCGCCTGGTTAAGGGGGCCTATGACGACGCCTATGCCACCGCTCTGGATATCCAGAAGGAGACGGGCGCGACCTTCATCCACCCCTTCGACGATCCCGAGGTCATTGCCGGTCAGGGCACCATTGGCCTGGAAATTCTCGACGAGCTGGAAGACCCCGATGCCGTGGTCGTCCCCATCGGCGGCGGTGGCCTGATTTCCGGCGTGGCCTACGCCATCAAGCATCTGAACCCCAAGGTCAAAGTCTACGGCGTCCAGGCCGCCGGAGCCGCCAGCATGGTCGAGAGCCAGAAGGCCGGAGAACCCATCATGCTCGACCGCGCCGACACCTTTGCCGACGGCATCGCCGTCAAGCACCCCGGCGACCTGACCTATGAGCTGGTCAAAGAATATGTGGACGAGATCGTGACCGTCACCGAGGACGAAATTTCCACTGCCATCTTAGCCCTGCTGGAAAAGCAAAAAGTCATCGCCGAGGGTGCGGGCGCAGTAGGCGTGGCCGCTGTCCTCTTCAACAAGCTCCCGGTCCAGGGCAAAAAAGTCGTCTGCATCGTCTCCGGCGGCAACATTGACGTGAATATCCTGAGCCGTGTCATCACCCGGGGCCTTGTCACCAGCGGGCGGAACGTCAGTCTCACCCTCTCCCTGGCCGATAAGCCCGGCCAGCTGCAAGAGGTGGCGGACATCATCTCCCACTGCGGCGGCAACGTCGTCTCCGTCCACCATGACCGCTCCGACGCCAACATGTCCATCACCAGCTGCTTCCTCAAGCTGGGCCTGGAAACGCGCGACCGGGAGCAGATCGCCCAGATCAAACACGAACTGACCGAGGCAGGCTTCCACCTGGTCAGCGAACGGGTCTGAACCAGCGGCGCATCCGCTGTTTTGGAATATATAGGATTTTATAAGAAAAAGGAGGGTTATGGGTATGGCAAGCTATCAGCCTGTGACCAAAGAAATCGTAGAACAACTGGAACAAATTGCCCCCGGCCGGGTCTATTTCGGGGACGACGTGAACCCCGACTACGGCCGGGACGAAATGCCCATCTACGGCACCCGTGTGCCCGAGGCATCCGTGGATGCCCTGACCACGGAGGAAATTGCCGCCGTGATGAAGCTGTGCTATGACCACAACATCCCCGTCACCACCCGCGGCGCGGGCACGGGGCTGGTGGGCGGCTGCGTGCCTGTGATGGGCGGTGTGGTCATCGCCACCACCAAGATGAACAAAATTCTGGGCTATGATCTGGACAACTACACCGTGACCGTCCAGCCCGGTGTCCTTCTCCAGCAGCTGGCAGAGGACGCCCTGACCCACGGATGTCTCTATCCCCCGGACCCGGGGGAGAAGCTGGCGACCCTGGGCGGCAACGTCTCCACCAACGCCAGCGGGATGCGGGGCGTAAAATACGGCGCGACAAGAGACTATGTGAAGGCCATGACCGTGGTCCTGCCCACCGGCGAGATCACGCATTTTGGCTCTGCCGTCTCCAAGACCAGCTCGGGTTACAACCTGCTTCACCTGATGATCGGCTCCGAGGGCACTCTGGGCATCCTCACGGAGCTGACCCTCAAGCTCATCCCCGCCCCGAAAGCGGCGGTCAGCCTGGTGGTCCCCTTTGAGGACCTGGCCTCCTGCATCGCCATGGTCCCCAAGCTCCGACACAGCGGGCTGAATCCCCAGGCCATCGAGTTCTTTGAAAAGGCCATTCTTGTGACCTCCGAGAACTACCTGAAAAAGCAGGTCTTCCCCCGCGTGGTCGATGGAGTGGACGTGGGAGCCTACCTGCTCATCACCTTTGACGGTGAGTCCGACGAGGCCCTGAACCCCATCATCGAGCGGGCCGCCGGGCTGCTCCTGGACCAGGGGGCCTTAGATGTGCTGGTGGCCGACAGCGCCCCCAAGCGCAAGGAAGCCTGGGCCGCCCGTTCCTCTTTCTTAGAGGGCATCGAGGAACAATGTCAGCTGCTGGATGAGTGTGATGTGGTCGTTCCCGTGACCAAAATTCCGGAATACGTCGTTTACGCCGACACCCTGGCCAAAAACTACGACTTCCAGCTGCAATACTTCGGCCACGCCGGAGACGGCAACCTCCATATCTACGCCTGCTCCAACGACCTGACCAAGGATGAGTTCACCAAGCAGGTGGACGATTTCATGTCCAAGCTCTACGCCAAGACCATGGAGCTGGGCGGCCAGATTTCCGGCGAGCACGGCATTGGCCGCGGCAAGGTCAAGTATCTGGCGGAGGCCGTTGGCCCGACCAACATCGCTCTCATGCAGGGCATCAAAAAGGTCTTCGACCCCAAGCTCTTATTAAACCCCGGCAAAGTCTTTGTTCTGCCGGAATAACCGACCAAGTGAGGGAACGCACATGAAGCAAGACCCCTTTCAGGAATATTACAGGGCTGCTGAGCCGGACAAGGTCAGCAAGGG
>CAVCXN010000091.1:0-3426 GCA_963606215.1 uncultured Mycoplasmatota bacterium
ATACTATAATAACTTGAATTATCATAGGCGCGTCTACGCTGCCGGACGAAAAAAGGAGGTGGGAGCGATGACCGCGTTTCTGCAATCCTGCATCAACACACTGGGCTACCTGCGGCTGATGACGGTATCGGATATCATCGACATCGCCATCCTGTCTCTTGTATTTTATAAGTGTATCCAGATCTTTCAGCGGACCAACGCGGCCAAGGTCGCCAAGGCCCTGCTTATCATTGTGGTGGCGATGTGGATCTCATATCAATTCAATCTCAACGCCATCAACTTTATTTTGAGTAAGGCCGTGGAGCTGGGCCTGCTGGCCCTGGTGGTTATCTTCCAGCCAGAGATTCGCCGCTTTTTGGAGCGGGTGGGCAGCAACAGCGTCTCCGGTTTCTCCCGCTATTTCCGCAGCGAAGCCCCGGTCAGTGACTTGGAGCAGGCCATCGTGGAGACGGTGGAAGCCTACGGCAAGCTGTCCAAGAGCAAGGTCGGCGCTTTGATGGTTTTTGAGCGGGAGACGGACCTGAGCAACATCATCGCCTCGGGCACGCCCTTCCAATCCACTGTGACCAGTGAGCTGCTGAAAAACCTCTTCTACCCTAAGGCACCCCTCCACGACGGCGCGGTGGTGGTGCGCCGGGGCAAGATCGCGGCGGCGGCCTGTATGCTCCCCATGTCCGAGAGCATGAACCTGAGCAAGGACCTGGGTATGCGCCACCGGGCCGGCCTGGGCATGAGTGAGAGGTCGGATGCCGTGGTTGCCGTCGTCTCGGAGGAGACGGGGGCCATCTCTGTCATGATCCGCGGGACACTGCGCCGCCACCTTTCCCCGGAGACACTGGGGCGTATTTTGAGCAACGAGCTTCTGCCCCGGGAAGAGACGGGAACCCTGAAAAAACATAACCGTCTGAATCGCCTGCTGTTTTGGAGAGGGAGGGGGGCCCCATGACCAATCCCAAGAAAAACCGCAAGGTCTTTAATATCATCCTGGCCATTATTTTGGCCGTCGGCGTGTGGCTGTACGTCATCAACGTGGAAAACCCCACGGGGACCGTTCCCATCCGGGACATCCCTGTCTCCCTCGTCGGGGAGGATTCCCTGGCCGAGCGGGGCCTCATGGTAACGGACCAGAGCCAAGACAGCGTGAGCCTCAAGCTCTCCGGCCGCCGGAAAACGCTGATGAAACTGAACCGAAAGAACCTGACGCTGGAGCTGGATGTCTCCACCATCACGTCCGAGGGTGAGCACACCCTCAGCTGTCGTGCCTCCTTTCCCAACAACGTGGGCACGGACAACGTATCCGTCTCCGATTGGGAGGACCTGCGCGTGACCGTGACCGTCGAAAAGCAGGAGACGAAAGAAATTCCCGTTCGAGGGGAGTTCATCGGCACCGAAGCTGATAACTGCCTGGCCGGTGCTGTCAGCACCGACCCGGAGACCATCACTCTGACTGGTCCCGCCGAAGCGCTGGACGGTGTGTCCTACGCCCTGGCCTCCGTCGGCGGCAAAGAGGTCAGCGACACGGTCACAGAGTCGGTCAGCGTGGTCCTCATGGGTCCGGACGGCAAGCCGGCCTCCCGCAAAAACATCACACTGGATAAGGAGACGGTGGCTGTGACCATCCCCGTCCGCCAGGTGGTGGCCCTGCCCCTGACCGTGACCCTCACGGGGGGCGACACCTCTTCGGCGGCGGATGTCTCCGTGGAAATTTCACCGAAGAGCATCACCGTGGTCAAAGACCCGGAGGCAGACCTGCCCCAATCCATTTCTCTGGGTCAGATCGACCTGAGCGATGTCCTGGCCGATACATCCTACGCCATCCCGATCCACCTGCCTGACGGTGTGGTGGCCTGGGGCAAGGAAGTCCGCTTTGCCACCGTCAGCCTCTCCTTTGACGAGGTCAAGGCGCGTCAGCTGGAAACGGGCAATATTACATTCACCAACGTCCCCAAGGGCTGGAAGGCCAGCCTGGTCAACAAAACCCTCAGCGTTTGGGTCCGGGGAGACCCGGAACAGGTGGAGGACCTGCGTGCAGACCAGATCAAAGTCACCGTGGACCTGAGTGAAGCCACTGCCGGAGACAAGCTCCAGCGGGCCGCCGCTACCGTGACCCTGACGGATGAGGCTGGGGAAAAAGTCAGCGTCCTGGGCAGTCATTACACAGTGGCCTTCCGCCTGACCAAATCGTAAGCTGAAACAAGAGAGAACAGAGAAACAGAGCCTGATAAGGAGGTTTTTCTATGGAACAGATTGCAATGGTAAAATCCGTCCAGGCCAACGGCATGGCCACCGTCGCCGTCCAGCGGGGCACCGCCTGCGGCGCGGCCCACAACTGCTCCGAGTGCAACGGCTGTGAGACGACCCTGACGCGGAAAGAGAATCTCGTTACCGCCTACAACGATGCCGAGGCCAAGCCCGGCGACATGGTGCGGGTGTGCAGTGAGAACGGCACCTTCTTCAAGACCGCCGCCATCGTCTATATCCTGCCCCTGGTGCTGGCGCTCGTCTTCTACGGCGTGTCGTCGTTTTTGCCCCTCGGCGGCAGTGAGATGCTGCGGGCCTTGTGCGCGGGCATCGGCTTCGTAGTCGGCGTGCTCATCGCCGTGGCCTGGGACCGGCACATGAAGCGGGTCGATGGCCTGCGCTTCCATGTGGTGGAGATCGTGCGGGCGTGTTCGGGTATGTGAGAGCCGTCACCGCCGTTCTGCCCCCGGAGGAGCAGACGCGGTATAAGGCCGTCTACTGTGGCCTGTGCAAGACTCTGGGGGAGCGCTACGGCAGAACGGCCCAGCTGACCCTGAGCTATGACTTTGTCTTTCTGGCCCTGCTCCTGGCTCCGCCGGAGGGGAACGAGAAGACTGCCCGTTACCGCTGTCCCGCTGCCCCCTGGAAGCAAAAGACCGTCTGGCTGAGCGACGCGGCCTTAGAAGCTGCCGCCGATGCTACTGTGATCCTGGTCTGGTGGAAGCTGCAGGACGCCATCCGGGACGGCGGGGCTGGGGAGAAGCTCAAAAGCCGCGCCGTCGCCCTGGCTCTGCGCCGCCATTACCGGGCTGCGGCCCAACGCCGCCCGGGTTTTGACCAAGTGGCAGAGGCTTGTCTGCACGAGCTGCATCAGCTGGAAGAGGCCAACACCCCTTCCCTGGACCGTCCCGCCGACGCCTTTGCCCGCCTGCTCCAGGCGGCGGCCATCGAAGTCTCTCCGGCGGCCCGGCAGAGCGCCGTGGCGCAGATCTTATATCATGTGGGCCGCTGGATCTACCTGGCCGATGCCTGGGACGATCTGGCCGAGGACCGGGAAGCGGGGAATTATAACCCCCTGCTGGCCCGCTATGGTGACCAGGCAGAACAGGCTCAGGATGCCCTGCGGGAGACGATGCACGTCTCTCTGGGCCTGGCCAACACCGCTTACGCCCTGTTAGACTGGGG
>CAVCXN010000092.1:0-2701 GCA_963606215.1 uncultured Mycoplasmatota bacterium
CGTTCCCTGCTCAAAACAGCTGTTTCAGTAGAACCACCTCAAAAAAAGCCTTCCCCGAGGGGGAAGGTGGACGCGAAGCGGACGGATGAGGGCTACCTACCGCAATTGAGCCGTAGTGTACTAGGGTAGAGCGTAGAGAAGAATCCCGACGCCCTCGTGGTGTCTGGCTCCGCCAGATGGATTTGATTTGTGGGTTGACAATTTGGGATGGGTACCGTATAATTGTGAACCAGAAAGAGAATGGAGGTTCACAAATGAGACAGTCAAGTAAGACCAAAAACCTGGCGTACTGTGCGTTGTTTACGGCGCTCATCGCCGTGGGCGCGTTTATCCGCGTGCCGGTGCCGGTGGTGCCGTTTACGCTGCAATATCTGTTTACCATGCTGGCCGGGCTGCTGCTGGGTCCTCGGCTGGGGACCATTGCGGTGGGGACCTATGTGCTGCTGGGGCTGGTGGGGTTGCCCATCTTTGCTGAGGGCGGCGGGTTTTGGTATGTGTTCCAGCCCAGCTTTGGGTATCTCATCGGCTTCTGCGTCGGGACGTTTGTCACCGGCTGGCTGGCCCAGCGGCTGGAGCAGGCCGGAAAGAACACCGTGGGCCGGTACCTGCTGGCAAACCTGGCGGGGCTGGCGGTGGTCTATGCCATGGGCATGGTCTACTACTATCTCATTTGTAACTACGTCATCCATACCTCCATCGCCCTGTGGCCCCTCTTCCTGTACTGCTTTATCCTGGCGGTGCCGGGGGACCTGTGTTTGAGCGTGCTGGGTGCGGTGCTGGTCAAGCGGGTGAAGCCTGCCCTCAGCCACACCGCCTTGGGACGGGTCTGAGCGGCCCAGGAAAGGAGAAACCATTCGATGAATGTCACGACGTTAGCCCAGGAAATTATCAACGGCCGCCGCCTGGGGCGGCAGGACGACCTGTCCTTCTTCCTGACCTGCGACTTAGACGAGCTGTGCCAAGGCGCCGACGCCATCCGCGCGGCGCTGGTGGGGGACAAAGTAGATTTATGCTCCATCATCAATGGCCGCAGCGGGCGCTGTCCTGAAGACTGCAAATACTGCGCCCAGTCCGCCCACCACCACACCGACTGTGAGGTCTATGACTTCCTGCCCGAAGAGCAGATTTTAGATGCCTGCAAGATGAACGAGCGGGAGGGCGTGGACCGCTTCTCCATCGTCACCGCCGGGCGGAGCCTGACGGGAGCAGAATTTGAAAAGGCCATCCACGCCTTTGAGACCATGAAGCGGGAGTGTAAGATCGACCTGTGTGCCTCCATGGGCTTTCTCAATGCTGAACAGCTCCACCGCCTCCACGAGGCGGGCGTGACCAGCTATCACCACAACATCGAGACCTCCCGCCGGAACTTCCCCAACATCTGCACCACGCACACCTATGAGAAAAAAATCGAGACGCTCAAGCTCGTTAAGGCCGAGGGCATGTGTGCCTGCTCTGGCGGCATCATCGGCATGGGGGAGACGTGGGAGGACCGGTTAGACATGGCCGTGAGCCTGGCCGAGCTGGGCATCGACTCCATCCCCATCAACGCCCTTATGCCCATCCCTGGTACGCCGCTGGAGGGTCTGCCCCAGCTGAGCGAGGCGGATATTCTACGGACCATCGCCTTCTTCCGCTACATCAACCCTGAGGCCAACATCCGCCTGGCCGCGGGCCGCGCCCTGCTGACGCGGGACGGCGAGACGGCGTTCCAGGCCGGAGCCTCCGCCAGCATCACCGGCAACATGCTGACCACTGTGGCCTGCGCCACCATCCGCAGTGACCGGGCCATGCTGCAAGAGCTGGGCCGGGATGTCACCCCCGACTACTGGAAGGAGGCGTGAGCCATGGCGAAAGGCATCTTTCTGACCGGCACCGGGACGGACATCGGCAAGACCTATATCGCAGGGCTGCTGGTCAAGACTCTGGCGGAAGCGGGCAAACATCCCGCCTACTATAAAGCCGCCATGAGCGGCAACGACCGCCGCCCGGACGGTTCTCTCATCCCCGGAGACGGGGCCTTTGTCAAAGCATTCTCCGGCATCGGTCAGAGCCTGGAGAGCATGTGCCCCTACGTCTATGAGCACGCCTGGTCCCCTCATCTCGCCGCCCGCTTTGAAGGGCCGCAGATCGACCTAGACGTAGTCAAGGCCGGTTGGCGCTCCGTTTGCCAGAATTATGATTACGTCACCATGGAAGGCAGTGGCGGCATACTCTGCCCCCTGCGTTGGGACGAGCAGAAAATCCAGCTGGAAGACGTGGTCAAGTCCCTTGGCCTTGCTAGCATCTTAGTGGCCGAGGCGGGGCTGGGGACCATCAACAGCGTGGTCCTTACCGCCGAGTACATGAAGGCCAGGGGCCTGCCCCTTAAAGGTGTCATCTTCAATCACTATCACCCAGGTGACACCATGGAGGAAGACAATCTCGCCATGTGCCAGGCTCTCACCGGCTTGCCCATCTTAGCTACCGTCCAGGAGGGCGACACCACCCTGCGGATGGACCCCGAGGCCCTGGCAGCCCTGTATGAGGAGGTCGTGTTATGATCTGGTATCCCTATCAGCAGATGAAAAAAATGGACCCGCCCTACAAGATCGTGGACGCTGAGGGGGTCTATCTCTATACCGAGGACCAAAAGCTCATCGACTCCGTGTCCTCCTGGTGGTGCATGATCCACGGCTACAAGCACCCGGAGCTGACCGCCGCC
>CAVCXN010000093.1:0-5310 GCA_963606215.1 uncultured Mycoplasmatota bacterium
ATAATACGCAAAAAAGCCCCTGTCAACGGCTTTTTCTGATTTTTTAATTTACACCCAGAAGAACTCTTGAAATCTCACTTAAACTCTTGTATTCTCTCGAATGCTCCGGTTCGATTTTTGATTTTTGAGGAGTTGGTGTCTCACTTATCAAATCACGATTAGATAATCTGGAGCATCTGTTTTTGAAGATAAAAAAACACCCGAGCTCAAAATGAACTCGGGTGAAGGTGGTGGACGATACAGGACTTGAACCTGTGACCTCCCGCACGTCAAGCGGATGCTCATACCAGCTGAGCTAATCGTCCATTTCTTTTTGTTTTGTTCCTCTCTTGCGGAACGAGTGTTATTCTATCGCATCTTCTCGGATTTGTCAATAGGTTTTTGAAAAAAGTTTTCAGAAAAAGCAAATTTTTTTCGAGAGGAGAAAAACCGTGGGAGCGGGCGGTATTTGGCTCGCTCCCACGGGGGAGAAGACTGGGTTCAGTTGGCCGTCTCCAGGGGGATGGGGTCGCCGAGATACTTGGGGTCCGGCTGGACGATGCACCAGAGGATATCTTTGTCCCGGGCCACGATCTCCCGCAGGTCCCGCATGGTTTGGCCGTGGTAATTCTGGCCGTCTGCGGCCACGCCCCAGGCTTCCAGGCCCAGGGCCTTGGCCAGGTACAGGGCACGGTAGAGGTGATACTCCTGGGTGACGATGACGAGCTTCTT
Source organism: uncultured Mycoplasmatota bacterium (assembly GCA_963606215.1). Taxonomy (GTDB): domain Bacteria; phylum Bacillota; class Clostridia; order Oscillospirales; family Oscillospiraceae; genus Evtepia. Next base: position 712 of record CAVCXN010000093.1, read on the forward strand.
GACGCCGAAGATATCCCGGGCGCGGTAGATGCTGTCATAGGTACACAGGCCCGCGTAGTCCAGGACGGTGTCCTCAGCGGGGACGCCCTGCTCCTGGGACAGGCGGTCCATCACGGCCACCTCGTTGTAATGGGCGCTGCTGTTGTCTCCGGTCAGGAGGACTTTTTTAGCCCACCCAGCCTGGTAGAGCTGGGCCCCTCGGGTGACGCGGTCCTTCAGCATCAGGCTGGGGGAGCCGTCCGGCCGAACCGCGCAGCCCAGAACCAAAATGCAGTCCACGTCTTCCGGGAGGGCGTCCTCCAACGTCAGAATGCGGTCCTTCGTCTCGGCGACCACAAAGGCGCTTCCGGCCAGGGCCAGCACCCCCGCCAGCACGCACAGGGCCACCAGAACAGCCAGGACTCGGGTCAGCTTTCTCATTTTTTGTCGTCGTCATCGTCCTTGTTCTTGTGCTGGAAAAACAGGACGACGGCGCAGAACACGATGCCTACGATCAGTCCGATTGCCATCATTCGTTCCTTTCTCCGGTGTGGGGGCATGTCCCCCACGGGGTCACAGGGGGCGGCTTACAGCTCTTCGTCGAGCGTCTCTTCGCCGTCCTCGTCCTCCTCACCGCGGGCGTAGGTCACCCGGACGGTGGAGGAGCTGAGCATGTCCACGCGGTACTCCCGCCAGCCCTTTTCGGCCAGCTTGTCGTTGCCGGCTTCCATCTGCTGGGTCACGTCATCGGTGTCGATGCCGGAGTAGGTGATTTTTTTCAGTTCCATGATTCTTGCCTTCCTTTCTGAAGCCTCAAGCCTCTTGGGTTTGGGCTGCTTTCATCATAATGGCGCACTCCACCCGCTTCTGAAAGAGCTGGCAGCCGTACTCATACGTCCCGTTGATGTCGCCGCTGGCGTGGTAGGCGTTGGCCGCGCAGCCGCCGGCGCAGTAGAGCCGTGCCCAGCACTCCCGACAGTCGGAGTTGGCCACGACGTTACATCGGTGGAACTTTTCCCCCAGCTGGGGATTCGTGATGCCCTTCCACACGTCACCCATGGAATAGTCCGGGTCGTTCACGAACTGGTGGCAGGGGAACAGCTCGCCCCAGGGGGTCACAGCCAGATACTCCGTGCCCGAGCCGCAGCCGGACATCCGCTTGTGCAGGCAGGGGCCGCCGGAGAGGTCCAGCATGTAGTGGTAGAAGGTGAAGGGCCGTCCCTCCTTCTCCCGCTTAAGCATTTCCTTGGCGAGAATTTCATACTGCTCAAAGAGCTTGGGCAGGTCTTCCTCGGTCAAGGCCCAGGGCTCTCCCGGGGGGCTGACCACCGGCTCCATGCTCAGCTCGGTGAAGCCCAGGTCGGCCATGTGGAAAATATCGTTGGTGAAGTCCACGTTGTCGTGGGTGAAGGTCCCGCGCATGTAATAGCTCCGGTCGCCCCGCTTTTCCACAAAACGCTGGAATTTGGGGACAATGAGGTCATAGCTGCCCACCCCGGCGAAATTCTTCCGCAGGCGGTCGTGGACCTCCTTCCGGCCGTCCAGACTGAGGACGACGTTGTGCATCTCCTTGTTGCAGAACTCCGTCACCTCGTCGTCCAGCAGGACGCCGTTGGTGGTCAGGGTGAAGCGGAAATTCTTGTGGTAGATGGGTTCCTGGGTGCGGGCGTAGGCCACCAGCTCCTTGACGACCTGCCAGTTCATCAGCGGCTCGCCGCCGAAGAAGTCCACCTCCAGGTTGACCCGGGAGCCGGACTGGGCGATCAGAAAGTCCAGGGCCTGCTTGCCCACTTCGAAAGACATGAGGGCGCGCTCGCCGTGGTACTGGCCCTGGCTGGCAAAGCAGTATTGGCAGTTTAAGTTGCAGGTGTGGGCCACATGCAGACACATGGCCTTGAGGACGGGCTTGGAGTGCTCAAACGCCTCCTGCTCCACGTCCCGCCAGAGGTCCTGGGAGAAGAGCTTGCCGTCGTCTTTTAACGCCTGGATATCGTCCAGGCAGGCGGCCAGCTCGGTTTCGTCCACGCCGTCCAGGTGGCCATACTTCTCCATCATCTGGGCGATGATCTGGTCCCGGGGGGTGGACCCGAAGAGGGCGATGCAGTCATAGGCCACGTCGTCCACTAAGTGGACGGAGCCGCTGTACACGTCCAGGACGATGTTGTATCCGTTGAGTTTGTATTGATGGATCATAGGTAACTTGTCTCACTTCCGTCGAATGAAAAAAGTGCCGCTTGATCGGGAACGATCAGGCGGCAGCTTTCCTCGCTTGATTGCTTGGCTCAGCGGTTGGCGTTCTCGCACTGCTGGTTGGCAAGGCCGCAGGAGGTCTTGCAGGCAGACTGGCAGGAGGTCTGGCATTCGCCGCAGCCACCGGTCTTCAGGCTCTTGGCCAGGTCCCGGGTCTCCAGGGTCTGGATTCTCTTCATGAGGAACAGCTCCTTTCCGTATCCCCTCGGCTGGGCCAAGGGGAGTGCATGTCATAAATCAAAAATCATTATACTGGACAAAGGCCGGTCTGTCAATATAGCAATCGACCAAACGGCCCCAAGCGCTTTGGGCAGGGCATCTCAGCGCTGGTACTCAAAGTCCAGATTATAGAGGCTTACGAGGTCGCCGTCCTTGATGCCCATCTCTTCCAGGCGGTCAAACAGACCGGCGGAGCGGAGCATCCGGTCGAACCAGTTGCGGGACTCGTAGTTGGAAAAGTTCACGTTGGCCATGATCTTTTGCAGCCATGGACCCTCCACGATCCACACGTCGTCCTCGTGGCGGATGGTCAGCGGGGCGCTGGTGTCCACTTCGGGCGGGCGCTCCACATACTCCGGCTCGTAGGTGATGACGGGGGGCAGGTGGGCCAGCTCTCCGGCGGCGGCCTTCATCAGCTCCCGCACGCCCATGTGGGCCGCGGCGGACAGCTCGAAGAAGGGCAGGCCCTTGGACTCGACATGGGCCTTGAGCTTTTCCAGCAGGGTCCGGTCCGTCAGAATATCGGTCTTGTTGGCGGCCACCAGCATCTTGCGGCTGGCCAGGGCGGGGCTGTACTCTTTCAGCTCCGCGTTGATGGCCTCGAAATCTTCTACGGGGTCCCGGCCCTCGGAGCCGGACACATCCACGATGTGGATGAGCAGGCGGCAGCGGTCGATGTGCCGCAGGAAGTCGTGGCCCAGGCCCGCGCCCTCGGCGGCACCCTCGATGATGCCGGGGATGTCGGCCATGACGAAGGACACGCCCTCGTCCACGAACACCACGCCCAGGTTGGGGAAGAGGGTGGTAAAGTGATAGTTGGCGATCTTGGGCCGGGCCTTCGTCGCGACAGAAAGCAGGGTGGACTTGCCCACGTTGGGGAAGCCGACCAGACCCACGTCGGCCAGCAGCTTCAGCTCCAGCAGGACCGTCCGTTCCTTGCCGGGCAGACCGGCCTTGGCGAACTGGGGCGTCTGGCGGGTGGGGGTGGCGAAGTGCTTGTTGCCCCAGCCGCCGTTGCCGCCGCGACAGAGGACGAACGGCGCATCGGAGGACATGTCCACGATGATCTCCTTCGTCTCCGCGTCCCGGACCACGGTGCCCCGGGGCACTTTCAGGATGAGGGGCGCGCCGTTTTTGCCGGAGCACTGCTTGCCGGAGCCGTTGCCGCCGTTTTCGGCGACGTACTTGCGCTTGTAGCGGAAGTCCATCAGGGTGGACATCCGGTCGTCTACTTGCAGGATCACGTCGCCGCCGCGCCCGCCGTCGCCGCCGTCAGGACCGCCGGCCGCGACGTATTTCTCCCGGTGAAAGGCCACCGCGCCGTTGCCGCCGGCCCCGGACTTGACCAGGATGCGGGCGGTGTCGATGAATGTGTTTGCCATGGGGCACCTCCTTTGGTAGGGTCAGGTGAAAAAAAGCCCCGAACGGCGTTCCGTTCGGGGCCATGGGTCGCATAGGATCGCTGAGGATTACTCCGTAATGGCCTCCACGATGGAAACCTGCTTGCGGTCCTTGCCCAGCCGCTCAAACTTGACGCGGCCATCCTTCAGGGCAAACAGGGTGTCGTCCTTGCCGATGCCCACGTTGACGCCGGGATGGATATGGGTGCCGCGCTGACGAACCAGAATGTTGCCAGCCAGCACGAACTGACCATCGCCGCGCTTGACGCCCAGGCGCTGGGCCATGGAATCACGGCCGTTCCGGGTGGAGCCGACGCCCTTCTTATGTGCGAAGAACTGAAGTCCGATCTGAAGCATTGGTTACACCTCCATGACGTTAATGTGTTGGGGATATTCCTCCTGCAGCTGGACGAAGTAGACCATGAGGGCGGCCAGAAGGGTCTGGCAGACCTGGTCGGCTTCTCCCTCCAGGTTGCGGGGGAGCTTGAGGGTGAGGGAAGCATCCTGGTCATTGACTTTGACCTGCGCCTCCAGACCTAACACGTCGTTGATAGCGCACTCGGTCAGGCGCACGGCGCTGGTGATGGCGGCGCATAAGATATCTTCCCCGGAGTCAGCCCATCCGCTGTGGCCCTCCACGGTGAAGGCCAGGATGCGGCTGCCCTCCATTACAAAGGAAGCCTTTGTCATCAGGCGTTGATCTTCTTGATCTCGACCTTGGTGTAGGGCTGGCGATGGCCCTGACGCAGAC
>CAVCXN010000094.1:0-2596 GCA_963606215.1 uncultured Mycoplasmatota bacterium
GAGCTGGTACTCCTTGTTGCTCAGCCGCACAGCGTCGGAAGGCGTTTTCAGGATGTATTGGTCACAGTCCAGCGTGGTGTTTCCCACGGTCAGCAGCGCGGGAGCATAGACATTGCTGCGCCGCACCAGCGCCCGGACCCGGGCCAGAAACTCACTGGTGGCAAAGGGCTTGGGTAAATAATCATCTGCTCCGGCGTCCAGCCCGGCCACCCGGTCGGCCACCTCTGCCTTGGCCGTGAGGAACAGGGCGGGCGTGGTGATGCCCTCGGCCCGGGCCGCTTTCAGGACCTCGATGCCGTCTTTCCCCGGCATCATGATGTCCAGCACCAGCGCGTCATAGCCCGTGGCCCGAATATAGTCCAGTGCGTCGGTCCCGTTGTGCACCATGTCCACGGCGTATTTATTTTTTTCCAGCATGACCTTCAGTGCCCGGGCAATGGTCACTTCATCCTCTGCGATCAAAATTCTCACGCGATCTCCCTCCTGTCTCCCTTATATTATACCAGTCAAACCAAAATGAGCTTGAAATCTTTTTTAGTATAGCAGGAAGCCCGGCCCGAGGAAAGCACTCACTTTGCAAAAAATTCATGCCTTCTTAACCGGAATTTTTCAAGTACATTTTGGGACGACTTTGTACAATGGCCCTCGTTGACTACGTTACACCATGGAAAGGAGCGTCACGATGGAACTGACCGGAAAGTACCGGCACGAGCTGAAATATCAAATCAGCCTGGCCGACCGCCTGGCTCTCACCCAGCGCCTGCGGCCGCTCATGCAGCGGGACCCGCACACGGACGGGACGGGGCAGTATACGATCCGAAGCGTCTACTTTGACAACTACCAGGACAAGGCCCTGCGGGAAAAGCTCAACGGTGTACAGAAGCGGGAAAAATTCCGCATCCGCTACTACAACGATGATTTTTCCTTCCTCACCCTGGAAAAGAAGATCAAGCACAACGACCTGTGCAAGAAGATCGACGCGCCGATCACGGCGGAGGAATACCGAAGAATTTTACAGGCCCCGGGGCCGTGGATGCTGGAGCACCCGGAGTCTCTGGTGGGGGAGCTGTACTGCAAGATGAAGATGCAGCAGCTCCGTCCCCGCGTGCTGGTGTCGTATACTCGGGAGCCGTACATCTACCAGGCGGGCAACGTCCGCGTGACCTTCGACTCAAATATTCGCACGAGCCTGTTTGAACGCGACTTCGCCGAGGGCGCGCCCCCCGACATCAGCGCCACAGACGCCCCCGGCGACACTATTCTAGAGGTGAAGTTCGACGCCTTTCTGCCGGAGGTCATTCGCAGCCTCCTGCAAGTGGGGAGCCTGCGCCAGCAGGCGTTTTCGAAATACGGGGCCTGCCGCCGGTTCGGGTAAACGACAAACGAGAAAAAGGAGAACCTACATGAGCTTCAACGACATTTTCAAATCCAGCTTTCTGGAAAACGTGTCCGAGTTTTCGGTCCTGGACACCGTTCTCGGCCTGGCCGTCGCGCTGGTGATCGGCCTGTTTATCTTTCTCGTCTACAAAAAAACCCTGACGGGCATTATGTACTCCAGCGGCTTTGCGCTGACCCTGGTCGGCCTGTCCCTGGTGACAACGCTGGTCATCATGGCGGTCACGTCCAACGTGGTCCTGTCCCTGGGCATGGTGGGTGCCCTCTCCATCATCCGCTTCCGCACGGCGATCAAAGAGCCGGTGGAGATCGTGTTTCTCTTCTGGTCCCTGGCCGTGGGTATCGTCATCGGCGCGGGCCTTATTCCCCTGGCTGTCATTGGCTCTGCCATCATCGGCGTCATCCTGCTCCTGTTTGCCAACCGCAAGGTGCGGAACGACCCCTATATCCTGGTGATGAACTGCACGGATGAAACGGCGGAGCACGCCGCGCTGGACGTTCTGAAAAAAGACACAGAGCACTACATCGTCAAGTCCAAGACCGTCACGCCTGCGGGCATCGAGCTGACGGCCGAGCTGCGGGGCAAAAACGCCTCCACCGATTTCGTCAACGCCATCGCCCACCTGCCCGGCGTGGGGAGCGCGACCCTGGTCAGCTACAACGGGGAATACCTGTCGTAACGGGGGGCTGACGCATGCTCGCGCACAAACACATTACGAAGATCATTGCGGTGCTCATGGCCGCTGCCGTCTGTCTGTGTCTTTTGGCCGTGGCCTTTTCCGGCCAGCTCACCGCCTGGGCCGGGGACAAGAGCATCACGCAGGAATATGAAACGGCGCTGTTTGACACCAGCAGTGTCATCAGTGTGAACATCCAGATGGATGAGGACGACTGGAACGACATGCTGGAAAACGCTACAGAAGAGAAATACTACCAGTGCAACGTGGAGGTCAACGGCACCATGTTCTATCAGGTCGGCATCCGGCCCAAGGGCAACACCAGCCTGACCTCCATCGCCAGCGACCCCACGACGGACCGCTACAGCTTCAAGCTGGAGTTTGACCACTATGTGGACGGACAGACCTGCTTCGGTCTGGATAAGCTGATTCTAAACAACAACTACGCCGACGCCACCAACATGAAAGAGGCGCTGATCTATGACATGTACCAGTACCTCGGTGCGGACGCCTCTCTCTATAAC
>CAVCXN010000095.1:0-10168 GCA_963606215.1 uncultured Mycoplasmatota bacterium
CTACATTGCTGCCTCCCTTCCGCCCCAAGGCAACGATGGCGGGCACAGCATAGCGCCGGCAGGCGGCAAGCACCGCCTCCTTCCCCTCCACCACGTTCACAAAGCCCACGGGCACGCCGATGACCAGCGCAGGCCGTAACCCCCGCTCCATCTGGCGAACGATCTCGAAGAGGGCCGTTGGCGCGTTGCCCACGGCCAGAATTGCCCCGGGGTAGTCCCGGGCGGCCTTCTGCATGGCGGCCACGGCCCGGGTGCTGCCCTGGTCCTTGGCGCGCTGGGCGATGTCCGGGTCGGCCATGAAGCAGCGGACCTCGCCCCCCAGCTTGTCCAGCCCCACGCGGCTGACGCCCGCCTTGGCCATGTTCGTGTCGGTGATGATGGTCTGCCCGCCCCGCCGCAGAGCGTCCGTCGCCAGACGGACGGCGTTGGAGGTGAAAACCAGATTCTTCGCGTAGTCAAAATCCGCCGAGGTGTGGATAACCCGCTTGATGACCGGAGCCTCATCCGGGGACAGGGCAAGGCCCAGCTCGTCCAGCTCTTGGGTGATGATAGCCATGCTGGTGCGCTCGATGTCGGCAGGGCGTTCGTGTTTCATGGTTTCTCCTTCCCTTCTAAGGCGGCGTAGACCACGGGCATGTCCAGGCTGTTTCTGACCACATCGGCCAGGAGGTCAAACTGCCGCTCCTGATAGGCTTTCTGATCCTCCGGCTGAACGGCCACGGGGTCTAAGCCCTTGCGGATGAGCAGCCAGCGGGCCAAGGCATCAGTCAGCTCTCCCGTGTCAAAGAGTCCGTGGAGATAGGTTCCGAAGACGTTCCTGGCTATGGCTCCGTCTTCCCGCCCATCGGATAGGCTGCAGAAGGGCCTTGCACCCTCCCCCACCTGGGTCACGCCCATGTGGATTTCATAGCCGTCTAATTTGGCTCCGGCAAAGAGAGGGGCCGTCACCTCTGCTGTAACACGGGTGCGGGTCTTCCGGGCGGAAAATTCCGTCTCGCAGGGCAGCAGGCCCAGGCCGGACAGCACGCCCAATTTCTCCACCCCGTGGGGGTCGGAGAGGGTCTGCCCTAGCATCTGATACCCGCCGCAGATGCCCAGGACGGGCGTGCCGTTGGCGGCTAAATGCTTCACGGCAGTCTCCAGGCCGTTTTGCCGGAGCCACAGCAAATCGTCCATGGTGTTTTTCGTGCCGGGTAAGATCACGAGGTCGGGCCGCCCCAATTCCCCTACCTTGGAGACGTAGCGCACGCCCAAGGCCGGGTGGCGTTCCAGAGGGGTGAAGTCCGTGAAGTTCGAGATGCGGGGCAGACGAAGCACGGCGATGTCAATGGTCCGTCTGACCTCTGTCCGGTCCAGGCAGGGGGCGAGAGAATCCTCGTCTTCCACATCGACCTTCGCATAGGGCACCACGCCCAGGACGGGGACGTTCGTCTTTTCTTCCAGCATCGTGAGGCCCGGTTTCAGCAGGCCCACATCCCCCCGGAATTTGTTGATGATGCACCCGGCCACCCGCGCCCGCTCGTCGGGTTCCAGAAGTTCTAACGTGCCGTAGAGCTGGGCAAACACGCCGCCCCGGTCGATATCTCCGACCAGAAGAACCGGCGCGTCCACCAGCTTTGCCAGGCCCATGTTGACGATATCATCCTGCTTGAGATTGATTTCAGCGGGACTGCCCGCGCCCTCGATGACGATGATATCATTTTCCTGGGCGAGACTGTCATACGCCGCCAACACCTCGGGGATGAGGCTTTTCTTCATCTTAAAATAATCCGCCGCCCGGTACTCCCCCCGGACCTTGCCCCCCACGATGAGCTGACTGCCCACGTCGCTGGAGGGCTTTAATAAAATGGGGTTCATCCGCACATCCGGCTCTTTTCCCGCGGCGCGGGCCTGGACAACTTGGGCGCGGCCCATCTCCAGGCCGTCCTGGGTGATGTAGCTGTTGAGGGCCATGTTCTGGCTCTTGAAGGGGGCCACCCGGTAGCCGTCCTGCCGGAAAATGCGGCAGAGGGCGGCGGTGAGCAGGCTCTTGCCCACGCCGGACATGGTGCCCTGGATCATCAGATTTTTGGTCATAGCAGGCCCTCCATGGTTTGAATCAGACGTTGGTTTTCTGCCGCCGTGCGGACGGCGACGCGGAACCAGCTTGGCCCCAGGCCGTCGTAGTCGGCGCAGGCACGAATCAAGACGCCTTGGCGTTCTAAGTTTCGGCCCAGGTTTGGGTCGGGGCTTCGGAAGAGAAGATAATTGGCTTCGCCGGGGAGGACAGCATATCCCAGGCGTTCCAGATTTTCTTTCAGCCAGGGGCGCTGTTCCCGGATGAGCGCCTGTAATTGGGCCGCATACTCTCTCTCCTGCAAGGCCGCGACCCCTGCCGCCTGCGCCAGATTCGAGACAGGCCAGGGCTGGCCCGCGAGGGCCATGCGGTCGAGTAAGTCCGTGTCAGCACACAGGCAGTAGCCCAGGCGCACCCCGGCCAGGCCGTAGAATTTGGTGAAGGCCCGCAGGACCAGCACGGAATCAGCTTCTAGGATAGGGCGCTGTTGTTCTAAAAATGGCGCAAAGCACTCGTCCAGCACCACCAGAACCCCGCAGGCGTTTGCCTTTTCTACGATCGCTTGGAGCAAACTTAGCTCCGTCGTCCGCCCCGTGGGGTTGTTCGGCTCACAGAGAAACAAAACGTCCAAGTCCGGTGTGATATCCTCCAAAATCTCCGGCGTGACGGCAAAGCCAGTCTCTTCCCGCAGGCGGAAGGACATGACCTGACACCCCACCCGTTCCAGCGCCTCGGCATACTCGGAAAAGGTCGGGGCCGTCACCAAGGCCCGCTTTGGGCGCAGGGCAAGGGCCAGCCGGTCGATGAGGTCCGCCGCACCGTTGCCACAGAGGAGGTAGGCGGGGTCTATCCCGTGATGCTCCCCCAGGGCCGTTCGCAAGGCCCGGCAATGCGGGTCCGGGTAGCGGGCCACGTCCTCCACGGCCTGGCAAATGGCTCGCTTGACCCCCTCCGGCGCTCCCAGGGGGCTGACGTTGGCGGAGAAGTCCAGGCGAGGCCGTGCGTCGTGTTTGGCTTGGTAGGCGGCCCAGTCGCCGCCGTGCATTCCCTTTCGCATTCAAATTCCTCCCCAGAACCAAACCGCCCAGCGCACCAGGCCCAGCAAGACCAGACCCAGCACGCCGCCGCCATAGAGCAGGCGGTCGGCCCGCAGAATATCGTTGGGTTCGACGGGGCGCTTCGCATCGCCAATGGTGGGCTTGTCATATTTTTCGCCAAAGTACCAGGCCGGGCCTGCCAGCTGAATGCCCAAGGCCCCGGCCATAGCCGCCTCGGTCTGGGCGGAGTTGGGGCTGGCGTGGTTGCGCCGGTCCCGCCGCCAGATGCGCCAAGCGTCCTTCGCGTTTTCGCCCAGCAGGGCGGAGACCAGGACGAGCAGCACCGCAGACAAGCGGGCCGGGAGCCAGTTGGCTACGTCATCCAGCTTCGCGGCACAGCGGCCGAAGTAGAGATAGCGTTCGTTTTTGTAGCCTACCATGCTGTCCATGGTGTTGATGGCTTTGTAGCACAGGGCCAGGGGCGCGCCGCCGATGAGCAGATAAAACAGCGGAGCTAAGACCCCGTCGGAAAAATTCTCCGCCACCGTCTCCACCGCCGCCCGGGTGATACCAGCCTCGTCCAGGCGTTCGGTATCTCGACCAACGATGCGGCTCACGGCGGCGCGGGCTTTCTCGATGGTTCCCGTGGTGAGCGCCTGGTAGACCCGTTTGCTCTCTGTGTTCAGGCCCTTCAAGGCGAGGGCTTGCCAGCCCCAGAAGACGCCCAGGGCAAAGCGCAAGATTGGGTGAATCAGACCCACGGCCCACAGCGCCAAGATGGTCACAGCCAGCGTCCCCACCGGCAGGAGCAGGACCAACACAAAGCCAGCCGCCAGCTCTCCCTTGGGCGTTTTGGGGAAGACAGCCCGCAGGCCCTTTTCCAGCTTAGAAATGCACTTTCCCATGACCACAACGGGGTGGAGCAGTTGTTCCGGGTCCCCAAAGAGCAGGTCCAGCACAAAGCTCAGGGCCGCGCCCGGGAGCAGGCTCATGGCACCGCCCCCTTCGTATAGTCCCGCTGGCCCAAGAGCGTCAGGCGGCGTTCTGTGGGCCAACGGCTGGTGTCTAAGATGTAACTGTGGCCGCAGGGGATGGACCAGTCGAAATAGGGTTTTACTGGGTCGGCGTAGGTGGATAAGACCGCCATCTGCGTTCCCCCATGGGCAACGATTGTCAAGTTGTTTCCCTTTACAGCTAATTCGTCCAGCAGACGGGCAAAGGCTTCTGTCACCCGCTGGAGAAACTGGGCTTGGCTCTCCCCGTTTGGGCAGGGGCCTTGGCACATCGTATCGACCCAGGCGCGATAGGCCGGGTCGTGTTCCATGTCGTGGGCACTGCGGCCCTCGAAGTCGCCGAAGTCCATCTCTTCCAAGCCGTCCGTCTCGATGAGTTTTGCATTGGGGAACAGGCATTCTGCCGTCTGCCGGGTGCGGCAGAGCTTTGTGATATAGACCGTCTCCGGGCAAGTCTCTGCCGGGTGCAGTTCAGCCAGGCCAGCCGCGGAGAGGGGCACGTCGCTCCGCCCCTGGTAGCGCCCCGTCCCCTGCCAGATCGTATTGCCGTGGCGGATGAGGTCGACGGTCATAGCAGCTCCCCCTTGAGCGCCTGGGGCAGGCCGCAGCAGACGCGGATGACCGTCTCCGCCCGCGCCGCCAGCAGACAGGCCAGCCGACCGGCGGCTTCCCGGGCCACACGCTGGGCCGGGTCCAGGGGGACGATGCCGCCGCCCAGCTCCGTGGCGATGACGACGGAATAGTTTGCGCTGAGTGCGTCGGCCAGAGCTTCCAGATCGGGCGCTTGGGCCGCTAAGTCCTGCACGTCCCAGGCGGCGTGGGTAGAGAGGTCTTCCTCGCTCCAACCAAGCGCCTGACACACATAGTCTCTCTTGCCCGCAAAGAGCGGGCCGGTGATAAAGATCATAACACTCCCTCCAGCCATTCCACGAGCCATAGGGCGGCCAGCATTCCCAGCTCCGCCCGCTGTAAAAACCAACCGGCTAGGTCCCCGGAAAGTCCGCCGAACTCCTGCTCTGCCTTCCGCCGGTAATGCACAAAAATCAATAGGGCAGCCAGGGCCATACCCACCCCCCGCAACCGGAACCAACACAGCGCCAACACCAGCAGGACTGACGCGACCAGTAGGATACGCGCCACCCGCTTTTTATCCGCCGCCGCCGCAAACGTATAGGCCAGCCCCGACCCCCGAGCCAGTGGAAACGTCGCCACGGCCAGGCCCGACAGACACCGGCTCAGCACGAAGCTCAACCAAATGGGCACCACGGCGTACTCCGGCAGCGTCGCCCAGAGGACGAAGGACACCAGCAGATACCCGCACAGCCGCATGACCCCAAAGGCCCCGATGTGCGGGTCCTTCAAAATCTCCTGCCGCTTCTCCGGCCCGGCGTGGCTGGCGAGGGCATCATGGGTGTCGCAGTAGCCGTCCAGATGAATGCCCCCCGTCACCCAGAGGGGGAGCAGACATAGCCCCGCACCCCGCACCAGATCGGGGAACCCCAGCCAGCCGCAGACCAGCCACCACAGCCAGCCCAAGCCGCCGATGAACGCCCCGATGAGGGGGAAGGCGCACAGGGCGTAACGCATATTCTTCTCATCCCAGGGAAACTGGGGCATTGGCACGGCGGAGAACATGGAGAAGGCCACCGCAACCGTTTGAAACAATGTTTTCATGGGGCCTCCTTGAGTACGTTGGGCAGACCGCAGACCAGCTCTACCACCTTGTCCGCTTTCCGGGCCAGCACGCGGTTGACCCAGGCCAGGTCTTTGAGATACCGCAGGGTGTCCCCCTCGTACTCTGCCCCGCCGGAAAAGACCTCGTTGGTCACGACGGTGAGGTGGGTGCAGGTTTTGAGCAGGTGGTCGATACCCGCCAGCACCCGCGCCGCGCCCCCGGCCTCAGGGCCATACAGCTCGTTGGCCACAAGATTGCCCAGGCACTCCAAGAGGACGTTGCCCTCCGGGGGCAGGTCCAGGGCGGGCAAGTTGCGGTAGCACTCCACGGTGGTAAACTCCCGCTGGGCGCGGGCGGCCTGGTGCTTGGTGATGCGGGTCAAGCACTCATCGTCCCAGGGTTCCATGGTGGCGATGTACCACCGCCGCCCCGGAAGGGCCGCGACCTGCCGCTCGGCGTATTCACTTTTTCCGCTGGCGGAGCCGCCGATGACCAAGGTAAACATAGTTTGACTCCTTTAATTGGGTTCCTGCTGGGGCGTGTAGGCGTCGATGCCCAAGGCCCCGAAGGTGTGGCCGCTGTGGTAGACCGCCAGGGCCATGTCGAGCAGTGGCAGGGCCATGACCGCCCCACTGCCCTCCCCCAAACGCAGACCGGCGCTGATGAGTCCGGAGAGGCCCAAGACCTGTAATACCGTCCGCGCCCCCGGCTCGGCGGAGACGTGGCTGGCTAAGAGCGCGTCCTTCACCGCCGGACACAGCTGGACGGCGCACAGCGCTGCCACGTCCGCAATGAACCCATCCAGCAATACCGGAATACGGGCGTAAGCCCCGCCCAGGCACAGGCCGCAGAGGGCAGCGATATCCAAGCCGCCTACGGCAGATAAGACCCCCACCGGCTCCGCTGGGTCGGGCTGATTGACGGCGACGGCCTGACGCAATACCTGAATTTTTTGCAGAAATGCCGCGTCCGACAGGCCGGAGCCTCGCCCCACCAGCTCCGCCGGGTCCCGGCCCAACAGCACGCTGGCCACCGCACAGGAGGTGGTGGTGTTGCCGATGCCCATTTCGCCCGTGAGCAGAATGTCCGCGCCCATGGCTTTTGTATCTAAGGCCAGCTGAATGCCCGTCTCGATGGCGCGGATGCATTCGTCCTGCCGCATGGCGGAGCCGACGGAACAATCGTTGGTCCCGTTCCTGATTTTTCGTGGTAAAACACCAGGGATAAAGTCTAAATCCCTTACACCGACATTCACCGGGACCACCTGACAGTTGGCCTGGGCCGCCAGGTAGTTGACCGTGCTGGTCCCCTCCCCCAGAGCCTTGGTGACGGCCCGGGTCACACTTTCATCGGACTGGCTCACGCCCCGGCAGATCACGCCGTTGTCGGCGCAGGCGACGAACAAAACGCGCTTGTCTAGGCGTACATTCGGGTCGCCGGTCAGGGCAGCGATCTTCGTGATGGCGTCCTCCAACTGCCCCAAACTGCCCAAGGGCTTTGCGAGGCTGTCCCACCAGCGCAGGGCGGCGGCACGGGCCGCCGAATCGCCGGGGCGAATGCCTGCAAGGACTGCTTCCAGGGTCATGGTCTTCTCCTTTCCCGGTACGCCTGCGCCGCCGCGACAAACCGCTCCGCCAGGGGGAACGCGCCCCCAAAATGCAGGTGCGGAAAGGCGGCGTATAGCCTTTCGTTGGCATAGCCAAACCGCCAGCTTCGACCAGAGGGCTTGACGGCGGTCAAGTCCTCCCCGTTGGCGGTGCTGTCCCAATAGTGAAATTCGTGGGCGGGGATTGCTTCGCCCGCTCGGAAGAGCAGGCTGTCGCGCTCGCCCGTCAAGGTCAGGTAGCCGAAGCGCCGGAGCTGGCCGGTGGGGTAGCCCTCGCCGGAGAAAATCTCGGCCATGGGGTAGCTCTCCCCCGCCGTGTTTTGTAACGTGGTTTGCAGGTAGAGAAAGCCCCCGCACTCGGCCACGGTGGGCAGGCCATGCAACACGGCGGCGCGGATAGCCTGCCGCATCCCCTCATTCTCGGCCAGCTGTTGGGCATAGAGCTCCGGATAGCCGCCGCCCAGATACAGGCCGTCGGCCTGGGGCAGCGTCTTATCATGGAGAGGGCTGAACCAAACCAGCTCGGCCCCCGCCGCTTCCAGCGCGTCAAAATTGTCCGCGTAATAAAAACAAAAGGCTTCGTCTCGTGCTATAGCAATCGTACAAATCTTAGGGGACTGCTTATCCTGTGGCTTTGGCATTTCCGGGACTTCCTGAGCCAAGCCTAAAAGGGCATCCAAGTCCACCGTCTTCTCGATCTGTTCCGCCACCTGCGCAAAGCGCTGGGTCAGGTCTTGAATCTCCCTCGCCGTCTGCAAGCCCAAGTGTCGGCTCTCGATGCGGGCCGCGTCCAGGGGCGGCAGATAGCCCAGCACGGGCAGGCCCGTTTCCCGCTCTAGGATGGGTTTCAGGTGGGCGTGAAGGGACGGCTTGCAAAGGGTCAAAACAATGCCCCGTAAACGGCTGTCCGGCCGAAAATTTTGTAAGCCCTGAATTTGCGCCGCCAGGGTCAGACTGCTCCCGCCAGGCCGAACAGCCAGCACCACGGGCAGGTGTGCCGTGGTCGCCAGATGCCATGCGCTGGCCTGGTCCGTGCCGTTCACACCGTCGTAATAGCCCATGGCCCCTTCGATGAGGGCGACGGGACGGCTCTGCTTGGCAAGCGTCTTACGCACGCCGTCCTCTCCTTGGAGAAAGCGGTCCATGTTCCGGCTGGGGACACCCAAAACTCTTCGGTGAAACATCGGGTCAATATAATCCGGCCCGCACTTGAACGCCTCCGCTCCCACGCCCCGGGCGGTGAGCGCCGCCAGCAGGCCGCAGGTCAGAACCGTCTTCCCGCTCTCGCTGGCGGGGGAGGCCAGCATCAGGCGCTTCATGCGTCACCTCCGGCGGAGATGAGGAAGATGGGGTTTTGGGCGAGAAGCAGATGTAAGTCCCCCGCTGTCCTGGCCCGGCTGACGGATAGTTGGGTGATCTCCAGCTCATAGCCCAGGGCCGTGAGTTCGGTCACAGCCTGGTGCAGTGTCTCTAGGGCAATGGCCGAGATGCAGATGCGGGCCTTGGGATTCTTCTCGTGAAGGAGCTTGAGAATTTCCGGCATATGCCGCCCCGTGCCGCCCAGAAAAACCACGTCCGGCACGGGCAGTTCGTCCAATACCTCCGGGGCGTGGCCCTCGATGAGACGCAGGTTCCAGGCGCAGAACTTTTCCCGGTTGCGGCGGATAAGGTCGCAGGCTTCCGCCTTGTGCTCCACGGCCCAGACTGCCTTGCTGTGGAGCGCTAACTCGATGCTCACACTGCCGGTCCCAGCCCCGATGTCCCAGCAGATATCCTCCGGCCCCACGGCCAGTTTTGCCAGAACTGCCGCCCGGACCTCCTGCTTCGTCATAGGCACTTTGTCCCGCAGAAATTCGTCGTCCGGGATGCCGGAGGCGCGCGGTTTTAGGCGCGGAGCCGCTTCCGCCAGCAAGACACTGAGGGGGGCAAAGCGCTCTTCCGACAGGGCCTTTGCGGTGCCGGAACAGAGCTTTTCCCCTGGGTAAGAAAGATTTTCTCCCACAGTAACGGGCAGTTCCCCTAAGCCCGCTTCCACAAATTTTTGACAAATGCTCTGCGGCGTAAGAACGCCGCCAGTCAAGAAAAAGACAGGCTGGCCGTGCAGCACCTCCGCCACCGGGTCCAGCGCCACCCCGTGGGCAGAGCACAGCCGCCAATCCTGCCAGGGTCGGCCCAGGCGGGCGGCGAAGAGCTGGACACTGGACAGGCCGGGAAATACTCGGGCCGTAATCCCCGCCTCGTTCAGCAGAGGAAGCAGGCCCTTGGCCCCGGAGTAAAAGCCCGTGTCGCCGCTGAAGACCACGCAGGCCGTCTCTTCCCGGCTCTCTTGAAGAATGCGTAAAATATCCTGGGAACGCACCGCGGGGATTTGTTTCGCCCCGCTCTCCGGCAGGGCTTCTAACAGCCGTTTGGCCCCCAGGATGAGGGGGGCGGCTTGTAAGGCAGCTCGGGCCTGCTGGGTCAGGGTGTCGGTCGTTCCCCCGCCCAGGCCGATGAGGGTCACTTGCATTTGGCTTCCTCCTCTCCGAGTTCTTGTAAAATTTCTTCCATGGTCTGGCCGTCCTCCCGGGGGCGGCGGATGAGGACCAGCGGAACCCCGTGCGCCCGGGCCGCGTCTGCTTTGGCTGTAAAGCCCCCGGCCTTGCCCCCGTCTTTGGTCACAAGCCATTTTATTGCATATTGGGTCAGCATGGCTTCGTTCATTTCCCGGGTGAAGGGACCCTGTAAGGCCAAAATATTCTTGTGCGGGATACCCAGCGCCTCGCAGGTATCCAGGGCCGC
>CAVCXN010000096.1:0-4210 GCA_963606215.1 uncultured Mycoplasmatota bacterium
GTGATATCTATTACACGACGGACGGCACAGAGCCGACCCGTGAAAGTGAACGGGCTTTGGTTCAGATCAGGTTCGACCAGCCGGAAAAAGATACTCCTGCGATCGTACCGGTGAAGTTTGCTGCCTATGATGGGAATGTCAGAAGCAACATAGTGACCGTGTATCTCGTGTTTTGCAAAAAACCGACGGGATATGTTTGGACCACGGGGACTTATTCCCAGGAGACAGACGGCATCACAGCAACAGTGAAGATCGACACAGTGGGGGTTCGTCAGATCACCCTGGATGATGCGACCACCAAAGCAAGCGCGGCCTTCCTGGATGAATTGCTGGCACAGGTCTATTTGGAACAGGATGTGAGCAAAGTCACACCTCTGAAAGACTATGACGAGGAAGCACAGCAACGCGTTCTAGATGCCATCGCTGCAACAGTAGAATCCGCGAAGCGGCCGACTGTTCCGGAGGTAACATTTACGCCGAATATCGCGCCAAACTCGTATAGCTATGGGCCGTATGCCTATGAAGCGCCACCGACGGTAACGTTTTCTGATGCAACGGAAGGCGCAGAGATCTACTATGCTGTTTTGAGCTCATACCCCAGTGGAGATAATGCGAAATATAATGATACCTGGATGAAGTATACCGATAGCTTTGCCTTGGCATTTCCTTCGGAAGCAGGAGGAACGTGTTATATTGTCGCAGCTGCAACCACAGATGATGGAAAAACATGGTCGGACACGAAAAAAGTGACGATCAAGTATGAAGCAAAACTGACCACAGAATCACCGACCGAATGACCTTCACCCCATAAGAAAGCATAAAGACGGCTCGTCTGACCGCAGGGTGCGGTGGGCGGGCCGTTTTTCTGTCTTGTGGTCAAGTAATTTTTTGCAGACAGGAGCAGCGCTTGCAAAGCGCGGCGTGGTTCGTTATACTAAGGGCGTGAAACCCCAAGCATCTGACAGAAGGGACGACCTGACGCAGTCGGGCCAATTCATGTTTTCTCGCTTTTGAACGAACGGAATAGAAATCGTGCGAAAAGGGGGTACCCCCTTTTCCTGTAGGGACTCCTACAGGAATGGGGATTCCCGCGCTGACTGAGGGGGAGTAGAATGCGCAAACAGGACCCGATCAAACAGAGTTGGCTGCTGGTCATTCCGGCCATTCTGATGGTGCTGTGCGCCATGGCCTGGCTGTTTTCCAGCCAGCAGGACGCGGCGGGGGAGCTGTCGCCGGAGGGCGGCGTGCTGGACGCCCGGCGCGCGGACTTTGCCCACACGGTCTACACCGTTGGCGACGACTGGGCGTTTTACCCCAATACCCTGGCCGCCAGTGAGAACGTTTTATCCGGGCGGGCCACGGGGGAGCATGAGGAATCCATTCCCTACGGGACCTACCGCCTGACCCTGGTGGCCCAGCCGGAGCAGTATTTGATGCTCAGCGGCTATTCGTTTGACTACAGCACCCGGGTCTATGTCAACGGCAGGCAGGTCCTGGAGGTGGGCAAGGTCGCGGCCACGGCGGAAGAGGCGGAGGCCCGCATCAGTTACATGGATATCCCGCTTTACACCGGGGAGGACGGGCGGGTGGAGATCGTCTGCCAGTACGCCAACTTCGTCCATAAGGAGGGCGGCAGTCTGCCCCGCCTCTATCTGTCCTCGCCGGAGAAGACGCAGGAGATGCAGCGGGGGAATGATCTGTATTCCCTGGCCCTGAGCGGCGGGTTGTGTCTGTTTGGTTCCTACTTTCTGCTCATGGCGGCGGTCCGGCGGGACCCGAAGTATGGCTTTCTGTCCCTGACCTGCTGGCTCATGGGGATGCGGAACCAGAATTTCTATGTGGTGCATTTGCTGGGGGCGGATTACAACTGGGCGGTGGCCTATCGTTTTTTGGTCTGGATGATCGATTTACAGACCTTCGCGCTGCTGCTGCTGCTGGCGAGCCTGTACCGCGGGTCGGCGAAGCGCTGGGTGGTCTGGTTCTATGTGGAGGCGTATGGGGTGCTGTCTGTGCTGCACTTTACGCTGCCCACCCAGGAGGTCGCGGGGCTGACGAAGCCCTGCTACTATGTCTCGGTGCCGTTTTTGGGGTATCTGCTCTTCTGTCTGATCCGGCAGTGGATGCGGACGAAGACCGTGCATGGGGAGGATGGGCTAGTGGCCCTGGGCTATGTGCTGCTGCTGGGGGCGGATGTGTGTGAAGCCTGGTTCGGGCGCATTTTGCAGGCTGTCACCCGGCGGGGGATGGCGCCGCCGTATATGCTGCTGTTCGTGTTCCTGGTGGCGATGGCCATTGGGGTGAAGAGCAACCGGCAGCGGGCGGCCCTGGCGGAGAGCCAGCGGCAGCAGCAGGTGCTGACCCAACTCAACCAGATGAAAAACGACTTCCTGCACCAGATGGCCCACGAGCTGAAAAGCCCTCTGACCGTCATCAGCGGCTACGCCCAGCTCACCGGCTGGCAATTACAGCAGGGCCAGGTGGATGAGGAGATGAAGGAACACATGACCGTCATCTCGTCGGAGGCGCAGCGCTTGTCGGCTCTCGTCTCCCAGCTCATCGACCTCTCCAACGGCAGGGGGCAGGAGACGCAGATGGAGCAGATTGACGTGGGCGAGCTGTTTGGCGTGGCGGCGAAGGTCTGCATCCCCCTGCTGGAGAAAAACAACAATCGGCTGGTCTGCTCCGGCGGGACGGGCCTGCGCATCACGGGCAACCGGGGGATGCTTTTGCAGCTGCTCATCAACCTGACCGTGAACGCCAACAAGCACACCCAGGGGGGCACCGTCACCTATCAGGCCAAGCCCGCCCCCGGCGACTCCGGCCGGGTCCGCCTGTGGGTGAAGGACACGGGGGAGGGCATCTCGCCGGATATCGTCCCCTATATTTTCGACAAGGGCTACAGCGCCGACGGCGGCAGCGGGATCGGGCTGTACATCTGCCAGGACGTGGTGAAGTCCCATGGCGGCTCCCTGACCCTGGAGACGACGGGGCCGCATGGCACCAGCTTCCGCATCCTGCTGCCCAGAAGCGCAGACTAACGTTCGCTGGAACGCCATCAGATTCAGGAGGAATAAGACATGGAAGAACCGCTGGTCCTTCTGGTGGAGGACAACCCCCACATCATGACCATCAACACCGCCGCGCTGACCATGCGGGGCTGCCGCATCCTGCAGGCGGCCACGGCCCAGGCCTGCCGGGAGCAATTGCGCCTGCACGACGTGGAACTCATCGTGCTGGACATCCTCTTGCCCGACGGCGACGGATTGACCCTCTGCCGGGAGATCAAGGAAAACTATAACATCCCCATCCTCTTCCTCAGCGCCTTGGGGGAGAACGAGGACATCATCCAGGGCCTCACCGCCGGGGGCGACGACTATATGCCCAAGCCCTACGACCTGGATATTCTGGTTGCCCGGGTGGAGGCCCGCCTGCGGGCGGGGCGGCGGATGCACCGGTGCGTCCGCTGCGGCCCGTTAAAGCTCTACCTGCTCTCCAGCAAAGCCTATCTGGACGAGCGGGACCTGATGCTGACGCAGAAGGAGTTTGCCGTGGCGCTCTACCTGGCCCGTCACCGGGGCCGGACCGTTCCGGCGGAAGAGCTCTACCAGGAAATCTGGCAGCAGCCCATGGCGGACAATCCCCAGGCCCTGCGCATGACCATTTCCCGCCTGAAGCAAAAGCTGGGGGACGAGGCGTCGCCGGTGGTCATCACGTCCTACCGCGGCGGCGGGTATTGTTTGGAGAGCCGGTGAGGGGAGAAAATCACAGTAAACCACAGAAATCACGAGACACAGCTCCGGAAAGGTACCAAATTTGTTACCTTTCCGGAGCTGCTTTCATTTTTTTGTAGAATGGAGAACAGATAGTATGGGGTTTCTGTACCCCGGGAGAAATTTGCGCGAAGAAAAAGGAGGAAAACCGGGATGAAAAAACGAGCGTTGAGCTGGCTGCTGGCCCTCACGATGCTCCTCTCCCTGGCCCCCCAGACCCTACCTGTCTGGGCGTCGGCCACAGGGGAGACAGCCACCGAAAGCAAGCTCTCGGCCAACACGTATAGCGCGTTGGGGTTGAACCGGAGTAGTGTTAACACAAGCAGCTTACCGGAAGGAGAGCAGCCCTATGGTAAGGCGGAGGAAGGCAACACGGTTGCTACCAACGTAATTAACGAGTTATATGTGAACTTCAACGGCAGTATCCACTACGGGTGGAG
>CAVCXN010000097.1:0-2907 GCA_963606215.1 uncultured Mycoplasmatota bacterium
GATGGGCAGGCAGTCCCCCAGCGGCGGCGTCCAGGACTTCAATTCAATCATTGTATCATAATTGGAATACGAAATTCCACTGTTTCTAAAAAATTTCACCCGTTTCCCCAGCAGAGACAGGGTGTAATGGGTGGTTTCCTCGCCGGTGTACTGTTTTCCCTGGGCGGTCAGGTCCAGGCAGGCCGTCAGCGTCCGGCGGGTGCTGGCCAGGACCTTGCCCTCCGCGTGGACCAGGCGCTTGGGGCGCTCCATCTCCAAGGGGTTGGAGGTATCCATCTCCATGGCCCCGGAAATTAAAACATCCCCCGCCGCCACACCGTCCCCTTCTTGCACCAGAGCATCCCCAGCCCAGGGTTCTATATGGGTGATCTCCCCGGAAGCCGCCGCAATGACGTTGCCCGGCACATTCTCCGGGCGCAGGTCTGGGATGGCATCTTGCTCCCGCACGATGATCTCCGCGCGGGTCCCGTGGATGTTGAGAGAGAAAAACGAGAGCTGGCTGAGGGCCTGCATCATCTGGTTTTCCACTTGGCGGATGGGAATGTCCGGGCCATAGGTCCCCACGGACACCCCGCACAGCCGAAGCTGCCCCAAAATCTCCTGGGAAGAAACCGTCTCATTCCCTGTGATGTCAAAGGTCAGGAGCGTCCGGCTGCCGATGGCGAAGAAAAACACACACAGCACCGCCCCTGCCAGCAGCCCATACCGCCGCCGGAAGCGCCCCAAAAAATAGGGCATGCCCCGCCGCTGCACGTCCTCGATCTGACAGCCCATCCGTTCCGCCAGCGCTTCCAGCCGCCGCCACTGGGCCGCCGGGAGCTTCACCAGCAGTGTCACCGGGTCCACCCGCTCCATCTTCCAAAACGTCAGGCCCCACGGGACGGATTGGTTGAGAAAGGCTTCCAGCTCGCTCCCGACCACCCGGGCCGTGACAAAGCCAGACAACCAGGCCAGTAACTTTCTCATGGCCCCGCCCCCTTACAAAAACGTCAGCGCGTTCACAACGCCAACAATGCGCAGCTCCCCCGCGCGCATGGCCTTGATTTCCAGATTTCTTCCCGAAATACGCAGGACCCAGCCGCCGCCGTCCACATGAATTTCTTCCTTCCCATAGGCCAGAATGCCCCGGTAATGCTCCAGAAAAATCTCGTTGTCCCCAATAACCTCCGCCCGGGGAACCCCTGCCACGCCGTCGGCGGGCACGGCCAGCAGCCGCGCCGCCCGCTCCCCGACGCTCTGCTTTCTCGGGGTCTGTTCCCGTTCTGCCATAATGCCATCCCTCCCGCCGCACGCTGCTGCCAGCAGTGTATGCGGCGGACAGGCCAAGGCAGAACGTACAAAAAGACCTGCCTCTTCACAAGACAGGTCTTTTTGATCGGCTGGAAAATTATTTTCCCTGATACGTGCGATGCAGGAACGTCACAATCTGTCCTCTGGTGCAGGTGTCGTTCGGGCTGAAGGTGGTGCTGCTGGTGCCGGCGGTGATGCCGTTCTCCGCAGCCCAAGCCACGGCGTTCTCATAGTAGCTGCCGGCGGGAACGTCGGAAAAGGCCGCGCCGCCCTCCGTCCCCTCGCCCATAGCGCGGAAGAGGAAGGTCACGCTCTGCGCCCGGTCACAGGGGGCGTCCGGAGCGAAGGTGCCGCTGGCAGTGCCGGTGGTGATGCCGTTTTCCACAGCCCAGGCCACGGCCCTGGCGTAGTAGCTCTCCGCCGGAATGTCGGCAAAGCTGCTGGTGTTCTTCGGCTCCGGGCGGCCTGCCGCCCGCCACAGGAACGTCACGATCTGCGCCCGGGTACAGGGCTGGTCCGGCCCGAAGAGACCCTCGCCAATGCCGTCGGTGATGCCCTGTTTCAGCGCCCACTGCACGGCCTCATAGTAATAAGCATCCTCGGAAACATCGCCAAACACAGGGGCCTTCGCCTCCTCCGTGAAGCTGGCCTTGATCTCCACCGCCCCGGCGGGCATGACGAAGCTATACTTGCCGTCCCCCTTGTCGGTCAGGGTCAGCTCTTGGCCGTTCTTGTCCGTCACGGTCAGCTTTTCCAGCACATAGCCGCTGTCCGGCTGGAGCGTCACCGTCACGGTGCTGCCCCGCGACGCGTTCTTCGTGCTCAGGCTCACCGAGCCGTTTTCCGTCTTGCTGGGGGTGTTCACCGAATAACTCGGCCGAGAACTGCTGCCAGAGGACGGCTTGTTCGTCACGGTCAGCTCGTAGCCGGTCAAAGCCGTCTGCCACACAGCACCAGTGCTCGTCTTTCCGGTAACCACGCAGATAACCTCATAAGGATTACCTGCCATCATGCCGTTCCAGCCGTCAGCCTCAACCGTTGTATCGGCGGCATCGAAGGTGTAAACGCTGTCATCATCCGGCGTTACATCATTTGTAGAGGCTGCAAGCAGCGTTGTCGCCTTGCTCTTGCTGTCGATCCGGTACCACTGAAAGCTCATCTTCTCAACTTTGCTGTCGTCCGTTTTCAGCGAAAGCGCAAATGGAATTTTGCCGCTGTTGAACGCGGCGCTGCCGGTCTTGGTGGTAGTTGTCTCCGTAAGCTGCGCATTCGTAACAGTATAAGTTTCAGTGCCTCCGTTCGAAATCAGGGTCGGGTCTACAGCAACGTCGCCATTCATCAGGGCATAGCCGTCCGGCAGTAAGGTGTAAACCGGTTTCGGGCAGGCAAGAGCCTGCACCCGACCACCCTTGAGGATAACCGTTGCTCCTGAATCATCCGGTATGGTCAGCCCTTGCAGGCAGCCGCTCTCCAGTGTCAGCGAGCCGCTGTCCGCCACGATGGAACTGAAGCAGCCTTCCCTGTCGCTCCCTTTGGAATCCTGAATGGTCAGGTTTATGCCGTTCAGGTTGGTCGAAGTACCACCAGAAGTACCACCATTGTCGTTGATTCGATAAC
>CAVCXN010000098.1:0-3652 GCA_963606215.1 uncultured Mycoplasmatota bacterium
GCGTCACTCCAAACAGGCCCGTGCTGTCAATGACCAGACCCATCACGATCTGTCCCAACACCGGGAGCACCACCGCACGCACACTCCCCAGCTTTGCCAGCAGAAGGATATTCCCCGTCAAAAAAATCACGCCGCAAACGCCGCCGGCATAGATCCACAGCGGCACACCGGCCAGTTTTTCCGTCGGGACCCCGATTCCCTGCCCTGTCAGAACCAGCAAGGCCAGCAGAAACAGCAGCGAGACCGCAAAAGAAACCAACGACGCGCGATAGGGAGAACCCACCTGTTTTCTCAGCCTGGCGTTGATGCTCGTCTGAACCGGAAGACCGATCCCCGCCAAAATTCCCAGTAAGATCGACATGGATACGCCGCCTCTTTTCGTCTAAAATCTTATCCGTGGCCTCAGTATACGACGCACTTTTCCAGAATGCAACAGAAAGGCATAAAAACGCCAGCCGACCCCCAAAAGAGTCGGCTGGCACGGAAAAGGATGGGATCAGATCACTCGGGATCTTTGGGTTCAATAGCTGCGAAATTTGCTCATTTCTTGCTGGACACTTCGGAGAAATGCCGCTTCGTTTCCTTGACCACCACGCCGGACAGGGCGAACAGAGCGATCAGGTTCGGGATGGCCATGAGGCCGTTGAGGGTATCTGCAATGGCCCAGGCCAGATCCAGCTTCATGGTCGCGCCCACAAAAATGACCACCAGGAAGAGAATCTGATAGGGCCGGATGGATTTCACGCCGAACAGGAACTCGCAGCAGCGCGTACCATACAGCGCCCAGCCCAACACGGTGGAGTAGGCGAACAGGGCCAGGCCCACGGCAATCACAATCGCCCCGCCTTTTTGGGTGAAGACAGAGCCCAGGGCCTGTGCGTTCAGGGCCGTCGTTCCTTCGGTACCAATGTTCAGATCCAGCGCGCCGCCCTTCCAGGCACACAGCACAGTCAGACCGGACAGGCTGCAGATCACGATGGTGTCCACGAAGACCTCGAAGATGCCGTACAGACCCTGCTTCACGCAGTCGGTCTCGGAGGTGGAGGCATGGGCCATAGGCGCAGAGCCTAAGCCGGCCTCGTTGGAGAACACGCCACGCTTAACGCCCCAAGTGATGACCACGATGACGGAACCGACCGCACCACCGGTGACGCCGCTGGGAGAGAAAGCGCCCTCAAAGATGGAAGCAAACACGGCGGGCAGCGTATTTGCATAGTAGATAACAACCACAAGACATGCCACAATATAGATGACTGCCATAAAGGGTACCAATTTTTCCGTAACCGCACCCAGGCGCTTGATGCCGCCGAACAAAACCACGCCAGTCAGCACCACCAGAATCACACCCAGCACGATGTTCACTGTGCGCTGTCCCTCAAAGTTGGGGTCGAAGGCCAGGACCACAGTGTTGATCGAGGACGTAATATTGCCTACCTGAACGGCATTGCCGATGCCGAAGGCAGCCAGCGCCGCGAAGATGCAGAAAATGGCACCCAGCCACTTCCAGTTTTTTCCCAGGCCATTCTTAATGTAATACATGGGTCCGCCCACCCAGTCGCCGTCCTTGTTTCGCTCGCGGAACTTCACGGCCAGCAGCACCTCGGAGTACTTGGTACACATACCGATCAGAGCGGTGACCCACAGCCAAAAGATGCTGCCCGGGCCACCCAGAGTGATGGCGGTGGTGACACCGGCAATATTGCCGGTGCCGACAGTACCAGCCAAGGCGGTACTCATGGCTTGGAAGGGGGTGATTTCGCCTTCCTTGGCCTCGCCCTTCTGGAAAATCTTACCGCCCGTATTCTTCATGGCGTAGCCAAACTTGCGGAACTGCACACCGAAGGTACGGACGGTCAACAGGATGCCTGCGCCGACCAATAAAATCAGCATGGGCACACCCCAGACGAAACCGTTAATGGCGCTGTTGATACTTTCAATGATTGCCATACAGATCTCTCCTTTTTTCTCGATTGCTCCTTTTCCGATGGGTCCATCACAGCCGTTTCTCCGCGCCACAGGCTGGATCAGCCTGCCCCTTTGACGCCGTATGGCTGCGTTATCCAAACAAGTCTTTCCATTCCTTATTTGGATAATTATGGGCCTTTTTATAGCTTCATTGTAATCCTATTTGGGGAAAAAAGCAACCTAAAACAGGAAAATTTTGCAGTTAGGATAGCATCTTTTTGCAAGTTTCCTATATGCAACAAACTCAAAGTACACAGGACGTTTCTTTTTGCAAGTTTTTCAAAACAGAGCGTCAACGCAAAAGAAAACAGACGGCCCGGCAAGGTCGTCTGTTTTTGAAGAGGAACGGCAGAAAATTTACAGGGTCAATGCCTGCTTCAGTGTGAGGGCCTGGCGGACTTTGTCTGCGATGCCCTCGGGGGTCAGGTGATAGGCTTCCAGAACCTTCTGAGCGGCACCGGAGCGGCCGAACTCGTCCTCCACGCCGTGGCGGATGACGGGCACGGGGCAGACGGAGGTCAAGTATTCGGAGACGGCACTGCCCAGGCCGCCGACGATGTTGGCCTCCTCGGTGGTCACGATGCAGCCGGTATCCCGGGCAGCGGCCAGCAAAATCTCAGTGTCCAAGGGCTTGATGGTGTGCATGTCAATGACCCGGACAGAGATGCCCTCTTCTGCCAGGATACCGGCGGCGGTGAGAGCCATCTGGACCATCATGCCCACGGCAACCACAGTCACGTCCTGGCCGTCCCGCAGGAGGACTCCCTTGCCGATCTGGAAGTCGTAGCCCTCCACCTGGTCGGTAACGGTCTCCACCGCCAGGCGGCCCAGGCGCAGATAGGCGGAGCCGTCATAGGCCAGCAGGGCCTTGACGGCCTGCTTCATCTCGTTGCCGTCGCAGGGGCACAGGACGGTCATGTTGGGGATGGCCCGCATGATGGCCAGGTCCTCGATGCACTGGTGGGTTGCGCCGTCCTCGCCCACGGACAGGCCGCCGTGGGAGCCGACGACCTTGACGTTCAGGCCGGGGTAAGCCACGCTGTTGCGGACCTGCTCCCAGGCCCGTCCTGCGGCGAACATGGCGAAGGAGTTGACAAAGGGCTTCTTGCCGCAGGTGGCCAGGCCCGCGGCCACGCCGACCATATTGGCCTCGGCGATGCCCATGTCAAAGAAACGGTCGGGGTGCTGGGACCCGAAGCCCTTGGTCATGGTGGAGCCGGACAGGTCAGCGTCCAGAACCACCAGGTCGGGTTCCTGGGCAGCCAGTTCTTCCAGGGCCTTGCCGTAAGCGGCCCGGGTCGCAATCTTCTCTGCCATGTTATTTGCCCTCCTTCTCTGCCAGGGCTGCCACCAGCTCCTGACGTGCCTGTTGATACTGCTCTTCGTTGGGGGCCTTGCCGTGCCAACCGGCCTGGTTTTCCATGAAGGAGACGCCCTTGCCCTTGACGGTCTTGGCCAGGAGCATGGTGGGTGCGCCCTTGTAGTCCTGGGCCAGCTTAAAGGCATCCTCCAGGGCGGCCAGGTCGTGGCCATCCACCTTGATGACGTGCCAGCCGAAGGCTTCCAGCTTCTTGTCCAGAGGCTCGGTGGGCATCACGTCAGCGGTCGCGCCGTCGATCTGCAGGCCGTTCACGTCGATGACGGCGCACAAATTGTCCAGCTTGTATTTGGCAGCGGCCATGAAAGC
>CAVCXN010000099.1:0-2384 GCA_963606215.1 uncultured Mycoplasmatota bacterium
GGATATAATGGTCCTACTTAGGGCAGTTGTTTTAATTAAGGGTATTCGATTGAGCCTTAATAACAAGACACAACGACGAAAAGTGTCGGGGAGGGCTTGGTTTGGATTGACCTTTTGGGTCAAACTTGCTACTATGGGTAGGTCATCAAAAATAAAACAGCGGGCCATTCGCCCGCCGGAGATAAAAGGAGATCTGCACCATGAAGACCCGCATCACAGACCTATTCGGCATCGAGTACCCCATCATCCAGGGGGCCATGCAGTGGCTTTCCAAGCCCAAGCTGGCCGCCGCTGTTTCCAACGCCGGTGGTCTGGGCACCATCAATATGACGACCTACGCTGACCCGGAGGCGTTTCAGAAGGATATCCAGCTGCTCAAGAGCCTGACGGATAAGCCCTTTTCCGTGAATCTGTCCCTGCTGCCCGACACCAAGCCCGACGGCCCCATCAAGGGCTTTTTGCAGGCCATTGTGGAGGAGAAGGTTCGCATCGTCGAGACGGCTGGCAGCTCCCCCAAGCCCTTCATGGACCTGCTGAAGGGGGCGGGCTGTGTGGTCATGCATAAGATTCCAGATTCCCGTTTTGCCCACACCGCCGAGGAAGTGGGCTGTGACGCCGTGTGCATCGTCGGCTACGAGGGCGGCGGGCACCCCGGCATGGCCGGGGTCGGGTCGATGGTCCAGTGGCCCTTGACGTTGGAGCGCTGTAATTTGCCCGTGGTCGGCGCGGGCGGCGTGTGCGACGGCCGGACCATGTACGCGGCCCTGGGCATGGGGCTGGACGGCGTGATGGTTGGCACCCGCTTCCTCATGGCCGAGGAGACGGAGATCGGCCCCCACCTGCGCCAGGCCGTCATCGACGCCAAGGAGACGGACACGGTGCTGACTCAGACCAGCATCCGGAACGCCCTGCGCTCCCTCAAGACGGAAGAGGCCCTGCACATCATCGAGTTTGAGAAGCATCACCCGACCTTCGACGAGCTGTACCCCCTCATCCGGGGCACCGTGACCAAGGCGGCCTTTGAGAACGACAAGCCCCAGGAGGCGCAGATCGCCATGGGCCAGGTCATGGGCCGTATCCACGATGTGAAGCCCGCCGCCCAGATCATTCAGGACATGGTGGAGGAGTTTTACGCCATGCACCGCCGCGTCAGCGGGATGCTGTAACACTGCCCTGATAGAGAGGAGGGGCAGACCCCAATGTTCGCGCTTGCCCTCCAGCTCATCGAGCATGAGACAGAGCAGGAGGTTTTTACCCAGCTCTATGAGCGCTACCTGGGCCTGGCAATCTGGGTGGCGAAGAGCTATGGCTTGTCCGATTCGGACGCGGAAGATGCTGTTCAAGACGCATTTTTTGCCCTGGCCGAAAATTTTTCCAAATATTTTTCGGAAAAGCGTCACAATTGGAAGTCTCTCATCGTTACTATAGTGAAGAACAAAGCCATCGACCTCTTGCGGCAGAACCAGCGGCGGAGAGGCGAGGTGTTTGACGAAGCCTTACACGGCGAGATCCTGGATGTATTGCCGGAGGAATTTCTGTCCGAAAGCCCTCTGGTCCAGTGTATCCTGCGTCTGCCCGAGCGGGACCAGCTCTTCCTGCACCTGCGCCATGAGCAGGGGCTCTCCACCCGGGAGACAGCCCGTCTCCTGGGCCTGAGCTGGGAGGCCGGGCGGAAGCTGGAACAGCGCATCCGGGGCCGCCTGGAACGGCTTTGCAGAGAGGAGGGACTTCTGTGATTTCTGAAGAAAGATTGAAGAAGGCCGTGCATGAGGCGGCAGAGGCGATGGACCGCGCCCTGCCGGACCCGGAAGAATGTACCTACGAACCATCCCCGGAATTTGAAGAGAGGATGTATGCCCGGATCCGGGAGATGGGGGAGGAGCGGGAGCGCAAAGCCCGCCGCCGGAAGCTGGCCCACCGCGCGGCCTGCCTGGTCATCGCGGTGGTGGCCTGCGGGAGCTGCTTCCTGGGCACCAACGCCCAGGCCCGGAATGCCCTGTGGGGGTGGATCCGTGCGCCATTTGAGGGCAGCCAAAACTATTCCTTCCAGAGCACGCCCATCCAAAGCGGGGACCTGCCCGCCTACACCATGGACATCCCGGAGGGGTACCACTATGTGGAGGACCAGTCCATCCAGTCCGCAGAGTACGCGGCCCTGACCTATGAAAACGACGCGGGGGATATCCTGGCCCTGGACTATCAGTATGAGACAGAGAACACGTCCGGCTGTCTCAGTGTCTTTGCTGACGAGGAGGACGTGCAGAAAGTCACCGTCAACGGCATCTCTGCCGACCTTTACGCAGGCGAGGACGAGGATAGCTCCACCATCGTCGTCTGGATGGACCCGGAGACGACAGCGCTCATCAGTGTGACCGGCTTCCTGC
>CAVCXN010000100.1:0-2506 GCA_963606215.1 uncultured Mycoplasmatota bacterium
CAACACTCCTACCATATCCATAGAAAATGACGCCGTTCTCCCAGCGGCCCGCTCCGGCGGGCCGGGGGGCGGCAGAAGATAAGGAGGTCATTCGGATGAATTGGAGAACCTGGTACAAAGAACATCTCTTCACCCCCGAGCAGGCCGTGCAGCAGATTAAATCCGGCCAGCGTGTGGTCGTGGCCCACGCCTGCGGCGAGCCGTCCATCATTCTGGACGCCATGGTTGCCAACGCTGCTCAGTATGAAAACGTGGAGATCATCCACATGGTCGCCATGGGCAAGGCAGCCTACTGCCAGCCCCAGTATGATAAAAACTTCCACCACAACGCCTTCTTCCTGGGCGGCTCCACCCGGGCCGCCGCCGCTGAGGGCCGCGTGGACTTCACCCCGGTGTATTTTTCCGAAATTCCCAGCGTCCTGCGGGAAGACCTGCGGCCCAACGTGACCCTGCTCCAGTGCTCTCCCCCCGATGAGCACGGCTATGTGAGCCTGGGCGTTTCCGTGGACTACACCAAGCCCTCCGCCGAGGCTTCCGACCTGGTCATCGCCCAGGTGAACAAGAACATGCCCCGCACCCTGGGCGACAGCTTCCTGCACGTCACCCAGATCGGCTGCCTGGTCGAGGCCGATACCCCCGTCATCGAGCTGGCTCCCCCCAAGATCGGCGACGTGGAGCGGGCCATCGGCGAGAACGTGGCCAGCCTGGTCAAGGACGGCGACACCCTCCAGCTGGGCATCGGCGCCATCCCCGACGCGGTCCTGCTGTTCCTGAAGGAGAAGAACGACCTGGGCATTCACACCGAGATGTTCTCCGACGGCGTGGTGGAGCTGGTCGAAGCCGGTGTCATCACCAACAAAGCCAAGACCCTGCACCGCGGCCAGAGCGTGGCGACCTTCCTGATGGGCACCCGCCGTCTGTATGACTACGTCAACGACAACCCCGCCGTGGCCATGTACCCCGTGGATTACGTCAATGACCCCTACGTCATCGGCCAGAACGACAACCTTGTCTCCATCAACTCCTGCGTGCAGGTCGATATCATGGGACAGGTCGTCTCCACCTCCGCTGGTCTGCGGCAGATTTCCGGCGTCGGCGGGCAGGTAGACTTCGTCCGCGGCGCGAACCTCTCCAAGGGCGGCCGTGCGATCATGGCCATGCCCTCCACCACCGGTAAGGGCAAGATCTCCAAGATCGTCCCCTTCCTGGACCAGGGTTCCGCCGTCACCACCACCCGGAACGAGGTCAACTATGTCATCACCGAGTACGGCATCGCCAAGCTGAAAGGCAAGAGCCTGCGCCAGCGGGCCGAGGCACTCATCCGCATCGCCCACCCCGACTTCCGGGACGAGCTGACCGCTGAGTTCCGCCGCCGTTACCCCAGAGATTATTAAGTTTTCCTCCTCTATCTCCTGAAAATTCAGTCTCCCATTTACTCATTTACTCAATATGCAGACAGGGCGGAAGATTCCGTCCGCCCTGTCTGCGACCCCTCACAGATTACGAACTTACGAAACTTCACGAAAGGAACGATGTATCCATGAAGCAGTTTGCCGTACATCCCACCATTCAGCTCTGCGATACCTGCAAAGAGCTGGCCGAAGCCTATGACCTGGGTCCCCAGGACCTGCTCTTCACCAATGACTTCCTGTTCGACCCCTACTTCGCTCCCCTGAATCTGAAGTGCCACGTGCTCTTCCAGGAGAAGTACGGCCTGGGCGAGCCAACCGATGAGATGGTCGAGGCCATCTACCGGGACATGCCCAAGGACATCAAGCGCATCGTCGCCGTGGGCGGCGGCACCGTGCTGGACGTGGCCAAGATCCTGTCCCTGAAGCACGTCTCCCCCATCCTGGACCTGTATGACGGCAAGGTGCCCGTCGAAAAGGGCAAGGAGCTGATCCTGGTGCCCACCACCTGCGGCACCGGCACCGAGGTCACGAACATCTCCATCCTGGCTCTGATCTCCCGCCGGACCAAGAAGGGCCTGGCCAACGACGAGATGTACGCAGACCAGGCCGTGATGATTCCCGAGCTGCTCAAGGGCCTGCCCTTCAAGTTCTTTGCCACCAGCTCCATCGACGCGCTGATTCACGCCATCGAGTCCAGCCTCTCCCCCAAGGCCAACCCCGCCACCAAGCTCTTCGGCTACAAGGCCATTGAGATGATCCTGAACGGCTACAAGGCCATCCAGAAGGACGGCCCCGACGCCCGTCTTCCTCTGCTGGGCGACTTCCTGCTGGCCAGCAACTTCGCCGGCATCGCCTTCGGCAACGCAGGCTGCGCCGCCGTCCACGCCCTGGCCTATCCTCTGGGCGCTGCCTATCACGTGCCCCACGGCGAGTCCAACTATGCCGTCTTCACCGGCGTCATGAACCAGTACATGAGCCTGAAGACCGACGGGGCCATTGCCGAGCTGAACCAGTTCATGGCCGACATCCTGGGTTGCGACGTGGCAAACATCTACACCGCTCTGGAAGAGCTGCTGGGCTGCCTCATCCCCAAG
>CAVCXN010000100.1:2516-4859 GCA_963606215.1 uncultured Mycoplasmatota bacterium
CCCCAAGAAGCCTCTGCGGGAGTACGGCATGACCGAGGCCGAGATCGAAGAGTTTGCTGACTCCGTGGTGGAAAACCAGCAGCGTCTGCTGGGCAACAACTTCGTGCCTTTGACCCGCGACCAGATCCGCGATATCTATCGCGCTGTATACTAATTCCTCACACCTCCCGACCAAACACAACATATTTATTGAGAAAGGAACTGATTCTTATGCTGCGCACTGCTATTCCTCAGATCGTCACCGGTACCCTGCCCGGCCCCAAGGCCAAGGAGATCATCGACCGCCGCGCCGCCTCCGTCCCCGGCGCCATCCGCTGTGCTTACCCCGTCGCCATTGAAAAGGGCGAGGGCGCTATGATCCAGGACGTGGACGGCAACATCCTGATGGACTGGATCGGCGGCGTGGGCGTGCTGAACATCGGCTTCTCCCAGCCCGAGATCGTCGAGGCAGTCAAGGCCCAGGCCGACAAGTACTTCCACGGCATGTTCAACATCGTCACCCACGAGGGTTACGTGGCTCTGGCTGAGAAGCTGGCCCAGATCGTCCCCGTCCAGGGCGAGAGCAAGAAGGTCTTCTTCGCCAACTCCGGCGCTGAGGCCGACGAGAACGCCGTCAAGGTCGCCAAGGCTTACACCGGCCGCCCCAACATCATCGTCTTCTCCGGCGCCTTCCACGGCCGCACCATGCTGACCATGACCATGACTGCCAAGAAAGCCTACACCACCGGCATGGGTCCCCTGGTCAACGGCGTCTTCCGCGCCCACTTCCCCGACCTGTACCGCGGCAAGGGCACCGAGGCTGAGATCATCGACGCTGCCCTGACCAGCGTGGAAGACCTGTTCGAGGACGCCTGCCCCGCTGATACCGTGGCAGCCATCATTCTCGAACCCCTCCAGGGCGAGGGCGGCTTCATCCCCGCTCCCATCGAGTTCGTGAGGGGCCTGCGCAAGATCTGCGACGAGCACGGCATCATGCTGATCGCCGACGAAGTCCAGAGCGGCTTCTGCCGGACCGGTCAGATGTTTGCCTCCCAGTACTGGAAGGACGCAGGCTGCGCCCCCGACATTCTGGCAACTGCTAAGTCCATCGCCGCCGGTATGCCCATCAGCGCCATCATCGCCCGCTCCGAGATTATGGACGCCGTGCCCGCCGGCACCATCGGCGGCACCTTCTGCGGCAACCCCCTGGCCTGCGCCGCGGGTCTCAAGACCATCGAGATCATGGAGCGCGATGACCTGGCCGCCCGTTCCCGTGAGATCGGCGAGAAGGTCATGGCCCGCGCCCGCGAGTGGCAGGAGAAGTACCCCGTCGTCGGTAACGTCCGCGGCCTGGGCGCCATGGTCGGCATCGAGTTCGTCGAGAACCAGGAGACCAAGGAACCCAACAAGACCATTGTTCCCGCCATGGTCCAGGACTGCGTGCAGCGCGGCCTGATGATCGAGCCGGCCGGCCGTTGGAACCAGGTCATCCGCTTCCTGGCTCCCCTGGTCATCACCGATGAGCAGCTGGAGTGGGGCCTCAACACCATGGAAGAGTCCATCAAAGCCTGCATGAACAAGTAAATTAGGCGCACAAAGCCCCTATCGTTTCCTTTGATCGATCTTTGGAGTGCGGGGCTGGGTGCTCCCCAGCCCCGCCCCTGAGATTCTCTAAAATTTCAACGCTTCTCCGGCATCCCGCCGCGAGAAAGCCCTATGAAAGAGACTTAAAAGAGGTGAGGTATTATGAGTAACACACCCCAAGCTAAAAAAGGACTCGGCACCTTCGACTTTTTCTGCGTCGGCTTCGGTGCCATCGTTGGTGTCGGCTGGGCCGTCTCCCTGAACAAGTGGATGGCCAGTGCCGGCGGCCCTGTTCCTGCCTCCCTGGGCTATCTGATCACACTGATCCTGATGGTTCCCGTGGGACTATGTTTTGCTGAGTTGGTCCCTATGCTTCCCGTCGCGGGCGGCACGACCGCATTCACCTATCGGGCCTTTGGCGAGAAAGCCTCCTATGTGGCAGGCTGGCTCACTCTGGGCGCGTTCCTTACCCTCATGCCCTGGGAAGCCATCTACGTTGTAGACATCGCTTCCATCCTCTTCCCCGTCCTGAAGGCAGGTGCACCTCTGTACGTGCTGGCTGGCTCGGAGATCTATCTGGGCCACATCGTCGTAGGTGCCATTGTCGCTTTGTTCTTCTTTTACATCAACTATAAAGGTGCTGACCTGGCCGCCGGCCTGCAGAAAGTCCTATGTATCTTCCTCATCGGCGTCGGCGTGCTGTCCATGATCTGCGGTCTGATCAAGTTTGATATCAACAACCTCATGCCCATCTATGAGAACATCGGCACCAGCACCCAT
>CAVCXN010000101.1:0-2419 GCA_963606215.1 uncultured Mycoplasmatota bacterium
GACATTACCTACGTGGGCATCATCCAGACCGCCAAGGCCAGCGGCCTGAGGGAGTTCCCCGTGCCCTATGTCATGACGAACTGTCACAACAGCCTGTGTGCCGTGGGCGGCACCATCAACGAGGATGACCACGTCTTCGGTCTGTCCGCTGCGGTGAAATACGGCGGCAACTTCGTCCCCGCAAACCAGGCTGTCATCCACCAGTACGCCCGCGAGATGATGTCTGGCTGCGGCCGCATGATCCTTGGCTCCGACAGCCACACCCGGTACGGCGCCCTGGGCACCATGGGCGTGGGCGAGGGCGGCCCTGAGATCGTCAAGCAGCTGCTGAGCAACACCTATGACATCGCCTCCCCTCAGGTCGTGCTGGTCTACCTGACCGGCGAACCGGCCCAGGGCGTGGGTCCCCACGACGTAGCCATTGCCCTGTGCGGCGCGACCTATAAGAACGGTTTTGTGAAAAATAAAGTCCTGGAGTTCGTCGGCCCCGGCATCAAGAACCTGCCTATGGACTATCGAATCGGCATCGACGTGATGACCACGGAGACGGCCTGTCTGTCCTCCATCTGGGAGACGGACGGTGCTGTCGAGGAATATCTCGCCATCCACGGCCGCCCCGAGACCTACGAGGCCCTGCATCCCCAGGAGGGTGCTTACTACGACAGCATGATCACCATCGACCTGTCCAAGGTCGAGCCCATGGCCGCGCTGCCCTTCCATCCCTCCGAAGCCTACACCATCCGCGAGCTGCTGGCCAACCCCGGCGACATCCTGCGGGAGGTGGAGAAGCGGGCTGCCGACCAGTTCGGCGGCAAAGTCACCCTGTCCCTGACGGACAAGCTGGTGGACGGCAAGCTGATGGTCGATCAGGGCGTCATCGCCGGATGTGCCGGCGGCATGTATGACAACATCGCCGAGGCCGCCGCCATTCTGGACGGCCATGACGTGGGCAGCGGGTATTTCTCTCTGTCCGTGTATCCGCCGTCTGTGCCTGTGAACCTGGAGCTCATTCAGAACGGCGTGCAGCAGTCCCTGCTGGAGGCCGGTGCTCTGTTCAAACCCTGCTTCTGCGGCCCCTGCTTCGGCGCCGGCGATGTGCCCGCCAACAACGGCCTGTCCATCCGCCACACCACCCGGAATTTCCCCAACCGCGAAGGCTCCAAGCCCGGTGACGGCCAGCTCTCCGGTGTGGTCCTGATGGACGCCCGCTCCATCGCCGCCACCGCCCGGAACCACGGCGTCCTCACCCCCGCCACCGAGGTCAGCTACGTCCAGCCCAAGCAGGGCAAGCGG
Source organism: uncultured Mycoplasmatota bacterium (assembly GCA_963606215.1). Lineage (GTDB taxonomy): Bacteria > Bacillota > Clostridia > Oscillospirales > Oscillospiraceae > Evtepia. The sequence continues at coordinate 1,294 of CAVCXN010000101.1, forward strand.
AGCTTCGACACCAAGGTGTATGACCGTCGCGTGTACTTCGGCTTCGGAAAGGCCCAGCCCGAGGCGGAACTGAAATTTGGCCCCAACATTGCGGAATGGCCCCCCATCCCCGCCCTGGCCGACAACATGCTCATGCAGGTGGCCTCCGTTCTGCGGGATCCCGTGACCACCACCGACGAGCTGATCCCCTCCGGTGAGACTTCCTCCTACCGCTCCAACCCCATGAAGCTGGCTTCCTTCGCCCTGTCCCGCCGGGACCCCGATTACGTCCCCCGCGCCCTGGCGACCCAGGCATTGGAGACGGCCCGTCAGTCCGGTAGCCTGACCCCCGAGGTCCAGACCGCACTGGACAAGCTGGACCTGGCTGGCAAGGACCCCGCTTCCTTCCAGATCGGCTCTGTCATCTTCGCCAACAAGCCCGGCGACGGCTCCGCCCGCGAGCAGGCCGCTTCCTGTCAGCGTGTGCTGGGCGGCTGCGCCAACATCTGCTATGAGTTCGCCACCAAGCGCTATCGCTCCAACTGCGTCAACTGGGGCATGCTGCCCTTCACCCTGGCCGAGGGTGACGAGTTTAATGCTGTGCCCGGTGACTTCATCTATGTCCCTGACGTAAAGGCAAAAGTGATCGCTGGCGACGACACCTTCCCCGCCCTGTGTGTGGGCGAGAAGGGCGTGATCCCCCTCACCCTCTACCTGAAAAACACCACCGGCGAGGAGCGCGAGCTGCTGCTCACCGGTTGCCTGATGAACCACTACGCCGCCCAGAACAAGGCTTGAGCTGCCGGAGGAGCTGATACCCATGGAAAAGATCACAATGCAAAACCCCATCGTCGAGATCGACGGCGATGAAATGACCCGCATCCTCTGGGCCATGATCAAAGAGGAGCTGATTCTGCCCTTCGTGGCGCTGAACACGGAGTACTATGACCTGTGTCTGCCCAACCGGGACAAGACCGACGACCAGATCACTGTCCAGGCGGCGGAGGCCATTAAAGTTCACCACGTGGGCGTGAAGTGCGCCACCATCACCCCCAACCTCCAGCGGATGGAGGAGTACAACCTGAAGAAAATGTGGAAGTCCCCCAACGCCACCATTCGGGCGGCGTTGGACGGCACGGTGTTCCGC
>CAVCXN010000102.1:0-2255 GCA_963606215.1 uncultured Mycoplasmatota bacterium
GGGGGGGGGCGTAAGTGTTTTTTGGGGGAGTGGGTGACGAAAATTTTGGGGGTGGTGGGGAAGGTTTTAGAGGGATTGACAGAATTAGAACATAAAAAACAGGAAAACCCAGGCCGGAGCGTCACTCCCGGCATCTCTTTTGCCCATCTCCCAAAGGATGCGGCGCATGGGGACGCGCTTTCCACCACAAGGTTTTCCTGTCTTATTGAATCGCTCTCCTTGCTGTTCAAATTCCTTGAGGAGAACAGCTGTATTCGGCTTATTCGCTTCTAAAATATAGTCTGGGTCTTCTATGATCTGCTCAAGATAAGAAACATACCGTTCAAAATCTCCCGGATGGCGTTCCTGGATGTGTTGAATTCGTTCCTCGGTAATGATGACCTCATTTGTTGTGAGATGTTCACTCACACATTTGTATTTTTCTTCATCGAGATAACCTATTACGTTCACGCACACATCCTCTGCTTTCTTTGAATTAAAACGATTATAGCATCCTCATTTCTTCTACGTCAAATCTTTATGAGGAGACACATACTCGATACAATCTTGCGCTTTCCTCCTGCCTATGGTATCATACCCCCAAAACACACTATTAAAAATATAAGGAGGATTCCCACCGTGCCAACGACCAAACCTTACGGCGGCTTCGAGCTTGGCCCCATTCGTCCCCCCAGCGAGGCTTATAGTCTGCTGCTGCGCATCAACCGGGGGTGCGGGTGGAACAAATGTCGCTTCTGCGGGTTTTACCGGGATGTGCCGTTCAGCATTCGGACGGCGGAGGACGTGAAGAAGGATATTGATCTGGTGAAATACTGGGTCGATGTGTTCCAGCAGAAGGCCGTGCCGCGGAATCCCAGCTCGGATGCGGATTATGAGGCTTGCTCCATGGCCTATCACTGGATCCAGAGCGGGATGCGGTCCGTGTTTTTTCAGGACGGGAACAGTCTGCTGATGAACCCCGACGAGCTGACGGATGTGTTGGAATATTTGAACGCGACGTTTCCCCACATCCAGCGCATTACGACCTACGCCCGGTCGGATACCATCAACCGCCTCAAGCCGGAGCAGTTGGAGCGCTACGCCCAGCTGAAACTGAACCGGTTCCACATCGGCTTGGAGACGGGCAACGACTATATTTTGAAGCTTATGCGGAAGGGCGTGACCAAGGCAGACCAGATCAAGGCGGGCATCAAGGCCATGGCCGCGGGGATCGAGATCAATGAGTTTTACATGCCCAACATGGGCGGGCGGGAGTACGCCCGGGAGAGTGCGCTGGATACGGCAGACGTGATGAACCAGGTGAACCCGAATTTTATCCGCATCCGCTCAATGGCTCTGGCGGAAAATCTGGAGATGTACGAGGATTACGAGAAGGGACTCCTGACCCGACCCAATGATTTGGAGACGATCCAGGAAATCCGGATTTTCATTGAGAATCTCCACGGCATCACCAGCGTGGTGGACAGCGACCACATCTTAAATATCTTATTGGAGCTGAAAGGCAAGCTGCCGGAAGACAAGGATAAGATGCTGGGGTTAATTGACTACTTCTTAGACCTGCCCCAGGAGCAACAGGATATCTTTCGGCTGGGCCGTCGTCTGGGGCTGATGGGGGAACTGCGGGACCTGCACAATGAGATGTTGGTCAGCAAGGTCAGGCAGACCATGGAAAAGTCCCAGGTGGACCACTCGAATCTCGATGCCGTCTGTGACCGGCTGATGATCCGGGCCATTCCCATTTAAGCGCAAAAATATTGCGAAAAATGCTTGACACGGTGGGATTGGCCGTGCTATACTCGAAACACCTATGAAAAGGGCTTATTTTTTGCGCGCGGAATACGGTATCCAAGCGCAAAACCCTGGACCGTATCGGACATAGGGAGGCAGACCGAGGCCGATCCACACCGTGTTTCTTTTCCCCTGCCCTGGGGCAGGCGGAGTTTCTACAAAGATTCGCCGGGATCGGAGTCGCCTGTGGAACGGGCAAAGGCCGATGACCGGCGTTTGTTTTTTCCCAGGGCCGAACACTGTAAAGGAGGTGCCGCAACATGGCAAAAGCCGGTGCACGGGTGAAAATCACCCTGAGATGCAATGAGTGCAAGCAGCGCAACTACAACACCACAAAGAACAAGAAGAATACCCCCGACCGCTTAGAGATGAACAAGTACTGCCCCTTCTGCAGAAAGCACACCGTTCATAGCGAGACTAAGTGATATGGCCCACATTCCCTGTAAGAAAGAAGGGTGGAACTGAAT
>CAVCXN010000103.1:0-4428 GCA_963606215.1 uncultured Mycoplasmatota bacterium
GGCCAGGAGCGACACGGACCGGCAGCGTCTGGTCAAGTTTTGTGTTTCCTATATTTTGGAGACACAAGGCACCTGCTCCGTGGAAGCCTTAGCCAGAAGAACAGGCTATACAGACCGCTATCTCCGCCAGTGCTTCCGGGACAGCCTGGGGCACGGCCCGAAAGAATTTGCCGAGATCGTCCGGGTCCAGCGGCTCTTACAGCTGTTGGAGGAACAGCCCTGGCTGCCTCTGGGCGAGACGGCCCTGCGGTGCGGCTTTGCTGACCAGTCCCACATGAACCGGGCCGCCCGGCGCTATCTGGGCCACCCGGCGGGGCAGCCTCGTTCTCAAACGGCCTGGAGTGGCGCTGGTCTGGCAGAGCGGCGTTTTGGGTGAGTTCCGATTTGTTCTATACAGCAGGGAGAACACCGTGGTATCCTGTCCTCAGAAAGCAACAAGTGAGGTGAATGACCATGGCGGCGGACTACTGCACCTGTACGAATCTGCGATGTCCTCTCCACCCGGCCAACCATGACAAGGGCTGTACCCCTTGCATCCGCAAAAACCTGCGGCTGGGCGAGGTGCCCAACTGCTTCTTCCACTTGGTGAACCGGCCGGGGGAGGAAGTGCCGGACTCTTCCTTGGAGGCGTTTGCCCGGAAAATTCTGGCCCGGAAACAGGAACCGGAGCACTGAAAAACACTCCCGCCGAAGGCAGAAACATGCACTTCGGCGGGAGTATGGTCTGTCCATCAAATCTTTTGTGATTTTCGTAAGGCGCATTTGTGAAAAAGTGTGCTTGACGGGGACGGGGCGGCGTGATATAGTTTAATCAGTTAAATCGAAGCAAACCGGTGAGTAAGAGTAGTACCTCTTCGCTCTGCCTCCTAGCGAGCCGCGGGCGGTGCAAGCGCGGCAGGACGGCGAGGAGAGAATGGACTTACGAGGGCGGACCGAACCCCCTTCTTGTTGTTAGAAAGGGCAGTAGTGGCCGACGGGGACCGCACCCGTTACCAGGGCGGCGCGTATGATGGTACGCGAACGGAGCGGGCGCAATGCGTCAATTTGGGTGGTACCGCAGGAAGTCAGTCTTGTCCCATGTCGTTGGAAACAACGGATGGAACAGGGCTTTTTTTGTTGCCCCCGGAACCTTGGCAGAAAGACCCTCCCCACCATCGCACACATCATTCTATTTTACAAAATGTTATGAAGGAGCGACTTGACATGAAAAACCTGAAAAAACTGCTCTGCGGAGCCCTTTCCCTGACCATGGTCCTGGGCCTGGCCGCCTGCGGCGGCAACACTGCCTCCACCGACAGCACGGACGGCGACACCGCCGCCAAGTCCGACGGCAATGTGCCCGTCATTGGCATCAGCCAGTATGGTCAGCACGGCTCCCTGGACAACTGCCGTGAGGGTTTCCTCCAGGGCTTACAGGAGGCCGGTCTGGTGGAAGGCACCGACTACACCATCGACTACCAGAACGCCAGCTTTGACGACAACATGGCCATTCAGATCGCCCAGTCCTTCTCCGCCGAGAACGCGGCCCTGATGGTCGGCATCGCCACCCCCTCCGCCACCGCCTGCTATGCCGCCGCGGAGGACAAGGATATCCCCGTCATCTTCACCGCCATCACCGACCCTGTGGGCGCCAAGCTGGACTCCGGCAATATCACCGGCACCTCTGACGTGCTGCCGGTCGAGGGCCAGCTGAAGCTCATCCGCGCCCTTCAGCCCGACGCCAAGACCATCGGCATCGTTTACACCACCAGCGAATCCAACTCCGTTTACTCCGTGGGCGTGTATCAGGAGAAGGCCGCTGACTATGGCTTCACCATCGAGGCTGTGGGTGTCACTGCCCAGTCCGAAGTGACCCAGGCTGTGGACAACCTGATCTCCAAGGGCGTGGATTGCTTCTCCAACCTGACCGACAACAACGTGGTCGGCGTGCTGCCTGCCATCTTGGAGAAGACCAACGAGGCAAAAATTCCCGTCTACGGCTCTGAGATCGAGCAGGTCAAGCTGGGCTGCGTGGCCGGTGCTGGCCTGGACTATGTGCAGCTTGGCATCCAGACCGGTAAGATGGCCGCCAAGGTCCTGACCGGCGAGGCTACCTGCCAGGATATGCCCTATGAAGTCATCGAGAACTACTCCACCTACATCAACAGCAAGGCTCTGGACCAGCTGGGCATCACCCTGCCCGACGACGTGGCCCAGACCGCTGAGGACGAGGCCAACGCCTGAGTTTAGAAAGATAGAAGTTCCGAGTGTGTTGTAAGACCGTAACCTGACCGAAGGAGGATGACGGCATGTCAGACCTGATCATTTCCACCCTGACCCAGGGCTTTATCTACGCCCTGCTGTCCTACGGGGTGTACATCACCTATTCTGTGCTGGACTTCCCAGATCTGACCGTGGACAGCTGCTTCCCACTGGGCGCGGCGGTGACGGCCATCCTGCTTCTGAAGGGTGTCAACCCCTGGGCGACGCTGGTCTGCTCGGCGGCGGCGGGGGCCATTGCCGGGCTGTGTACGGGCCTCATCCACGTGCGCCTGGGCGTGCGGGACCTGCTGGCCGGTATCATCACCATGACGGCCCTCTCGTCCATCAACCTGCTCATCGCCGGGTCGAACATCACGGTGGAGCGGGCGGTGGACACCATCTTTACCTCTAAGGGCGTCATGGCCCTCTTCGGCAACCTGACCCTGGGTTGGAGAAAGCTCATCATTTCCCTGGTCCTGGCCATTGTGGTGAAGCTCCTGCTGGACCTGTACTTCCGCACCAAGTCCGGCTTGCTTCTGCGGGCTGTGGGTGACAACGGGACCCTGGTCACGACTCTGGCCCAGAACAAGGGCAACATGAAGATTCTGGGCGTGGTCATCTCCAACGCGCTCGTCGCCCTGTGCGGCAGCGTCCTGTGTCAGGAGCAACGGAGCTACTCCGCCGTCATGGGCATCGGCCAGGTAGTCTTTGGCCTGGCGACGGTCATCATCGGCATTTCGCTCATCCGCTTCTTCACCAGCTCCAAGGCTGCCCAGGGTCTGCGGAAGGTGAAGGGTCTGCGCTTCCTGGCCACTCCCCAGGGGACCACCGCCGTGCTGCTGGGCAGCATCCTGTATAAGTTCTGTATCCAGATCGCCATCAACGCCGGTCTGCCCGCCAATATGCTGAAGTTCATCACCGCTGTGCTGTTCCTGCTGGTGCTGGTGGTGGCCGGTCGAAAGGGAGAGGAGATCATCCATGCTTGAGCTGCGAGACTTAACGAAAATCTACAACGCCGGCACTGTGACGGAGATGACCCTCTTCGACCACTTCAACCTTACCGTGGACGATGGCCAGTTCGTCTCCATCGTGGGCAGCAACGGCTCCGGCAAGACCTCTCTGCTGAACATCCTCTGCGGCTCCATTCCTCTGGATGGAGGCGACGTGCTGGTGGGCGGCAAGAGCATCCGCAAGCAGAAGGACTTTCAGCGCTACGCCACCATCGGCCGGGTGTATCAGAACCCCGCCCTGGGGACCTGCCCCAACCTGACCATGCTGGAAAATATGTCCCTGGCGGACAACAAGGGCAAGCGCTTCGGCCTGGGCTTCGGCGTGAACCGGAAACGCATCGACTTCTACCGCTCTGAGCTGGCCTCCTTAGGGCTGGGGCTGGAGGATAAGCTCGATGTGAAAATGGGTGCCCTCTCCGGCGGTCAGCGGCAGGCCGTGGCCCTGCTCATGGCGACGATGACGCCGCTGAACTTCCTCATCCTGGACGAGCACACCGCCGCCCTGGACCCCAAGACGGCGGAGACGATCATGGTCCTCACGGGCAAAGTCGTCAAGGAGAAAAAGCTCACCGCCATGATGGTCACGCATAATCTCCGCTACGCCGTGGAATACGGCGACCGTCTGCTCATGCTCCACCACGGCAGCATCGTGCTGGACAAAGCCGGGGAGGAGAAGGCGAAGGTGACGACGGAGGAGTTGCTGGAGGTCTTTAACCGGTATAGTATCCTGTGACACTTGGCCCCTTTTTTCTAGGATTCACTAAGAAAAAAGACCGATCATACTTCAAAAATAGTACACCAAATCAGAGGGAGTCGTTTTTCTCCCTCTGATTTGGTGTACCCATCGTTTAATGCATATCATACAAATCAATATAATTCTAAACAGGAACGATTAATGCGGTTAAATGGGTGTGGGAAAGTTTCCGAAATTGCCTGCCTAATGCTTTCAAAACAGATTTTGTACCTGGCCATGACGCTTTGCAAAAGTCCACGTTTTAAGTATGCACAACCGTGGTGGTTATACAATCTTCAATAAAGCGGTACTGTGTAGTGATTATAACACATTGTCGGTATTCAAGTTTTAAACTCGATAATTGTGGCGCTTAGTACTGATCAAATTTTGCGTCGCAACAGACAAAGAATAAGAAAATCCCTCTGAAATCAACGATTTCAGAGG
>CAVCXN010000104.1:0-2366 GCA_963606215.1 uncultured Mycoplasmatota bacterium
TGTTCAGGCCGGGCATACCCATGCCCATTCCCTTTGCGGCCTTACGGTTCATCGGGGGGCGTCCATATCCTTTTGCCATAGTGTATTCGCTCCTTTATTTTGCTAGTTTACTTTACTTTGAAATTTCCAAACTGCTGCCCCAAGGCCAGCAGATCATCGAACTTATCTTCCTGCGGGACCGCCTGCTGCGGTGGTACCTCCGGTCTGGGCTGCGGTAGCTGGGCCGAAGGCTTGCCGATCTGGAATTTCACCCGCCGTTTTTTTCCGGTGTAGGCTTCGGCAGCGCGCTCCAGCATCGCTGGGGTGTCACCCCGATTCAAAAAGCCCATAGTCAAGTCTGAGTCTGTCCAGATCGTCAGCGTGTGTTCCTCGAAAACACCCTGAACCGCTTCCGGCTTATGCAGGAAGGAATGGACCATGGGCGGCAAATCCCGCAGGGTTTTCAAGAACCCGTTCCAATCCCCTGCTCTTATCGCAGGCTTGGCAGGTGCAGGCACTGGAACCGGTTCTGCCACTGGTGTTGGTTCGACCGGCATTTCCGATTTCGTGGAAACGGGAGGCTCTTCCGGTGTTTCCGCGACCGGCGCAGGCGTAGCTTTTGGTGCAGCGCTTGGCATAACGCCGCGGGCCAGCTGTTCCTCCAGGCGGCTCAGCCGGGCATTTAAGCCCTGGGCCGTGTCAGACAAACGCCGGTCACACAGACGAATGAGACAGAGTTCAGCGTCCGTCCTCCGGCTGGCGCTGCGGTAGAGGTCCGCCTGGGCGTTTTGCAGGATGGTCATCATCTGCACCAGCTCCGCCGCTGTAAATGCCTCAGTCAACGTGCGGATGACCCGCTCCTCATAGCCGCCGGTGAGCAGTGTCTTTCCGCCCTCCGGAGCCGTCTTCCGAATGAGCAGATCGCGGATCAGAGCGGCGATCTCGCCCAAAAGCGCGCCCATGTCTTTGCCGTCCCGGTAGAGTTCGTCCAGGATAGTCAGCGCACCGGAGGTGTCTTCTTTGGCCACGCAGTCCAACAGACTGGCCGTTTTCCGGTTGCCCGCCAGACCGAGCACATCCAAGACGACGGCTTCCGAAAGCTCCCCTTCGGTGCCGCTGCACTGGTCCAGCAGAGACAGGCCGTCCCGCAGTCCCCCGTCGGCCAGACGCGCCAGGAGTTCGGCGGCCTCTAACGTGAGTGGGATCTGTTCCTGCTGGGCCACATATTCCAGCCGCCCGGTGAGCGCTTTAGGAGAAATGCGCTTGAACGCAAACTGCTGGCACCGAGACTTGATCGTCGCCGGAACTTTGTGCAGTTCCGTCGTCGCCAGGATAAACATCAGGTGCGCCGGAGGCTCTTCTAGGATTTTCAGCAGGGCGTTGAACGCCGCCATCGAAAGCATGTGGACCTCGTCCACGATATAGACCCGCTTCTGAACGGCGGCGGGGGTATAGGTCGCTTCGTCCCGCAGGGCGCGAATTTGATCTACACCATTGTTGGAGGCCGCGTCCAGCTCCAGCACATCTAAGATGGAGCCGTTTTCAATGCCCAAGCAGGATGGGCAGCAGTTGCAGGGGTTGCCGTCCACCGGCTGCTCACAGTTGACGGCCCGGGCCAATATTTTGGCGCAGGTGGTCTTGCCGGTGCCTCTGGTGCCGGTGAAGAGATAGGCGTGGGACAGATGGCCGGTGGCCACCTGCCGCTTCAGCGTCTCGGTGATATGGGGCTGCCCCACCACCTCGTCAAAGGTGCGTGGGCGCCATTTACGGTAAAGCGCCTGGTACAACGGCCTTCCTCCTTTTCCCCGAAAACGGGGCAAAAATAGAGTCCGCCTGACACGCTACGACATTCGGCAGGACCGCACACCGGCCTTTGAAGGACTTCTTATCCCTGTCTCACTGGCAGCCAGCTCAAAACCGGCAGACCCACGGCACACGCAGCGTTCTGCTTAGTGCTGCTCGGTTCCCCGCCTGACACGGTTCACAGTGCCACGTTGCGCAGGACCGATTGATCATCACCGCTTACCGGCAACTAACGAAACAAGAAGCCTCCGGGGGTCCGGGATTCATCCCTGCTGTAGCGGATTGCAGGTACAGGGCACCGCTATCTCCCCGACTAGTGCGGCCTTGCCCAACACCGCAGGCGGCATCTGGCAGACTCTTGTTTTATATCATACAACATTTCCCTCCAAGAATCAAGCGGCTGACCGCAAATTTTTTTCATCCTTTTAGGCAAAAGGGCTTTACTTTTTCAAAAGTTCTGGTATACTATAAAATTGATTAGAAAAAGTGGCGTTGGTTCCTATTTTCTGATTTCCCCCTTCGGGCCCGTGGCTCAGCTGGGAGAGCGTTCGGTTCGCATCCGAGAGGTCGAGGGTTCGAATCCC
>CAVCXN010000105.1:0-3902 GCA_963606215.1 uncultured Mycoplasmatota bacterium
TTGCAGCTGGATGCCTAGGGGCGACATGATCTGTCCGGCTTCGCCCAGGGACATGATGATCTCTGTCCCCCGCGTCTTCTGGAAATAGGCGTTGCTGCCCATGTGGTCGATGTGGGCGTGGCTGCATAAAATCGCGACCGGTTCCAGCCCCGCCGCGTCCAACGCTGCTTCCAGCTCGTCCCGCTGGTCCCAGGTGCCGGTGTCCAGCAGGACACAGCGGTGGTCATCCAGCTTGTAAAGCGGGATGAGTTCCCAGCTGTCTAAAACCCAGGTGTTTCCTCTTACTTGGCGCAGTTCCATGATAACCTCCTCGCGTTATATGCGATGGTCCTTCGTGATCCACAAGCTCCCCAGCACCGTATCCCCGTCATACAGCACCGCCAGCTGCCCCGGCGTGGGGGCGCGGGCGGGCGTTTTCAGCTCCAGCCGTCCCCCCTGGCCCTCTCGAGAAAACACCGCCGGTGTCTCCGTCTTCGAGTGGCGCAGACGGACCGTCACCTCGGCTCCATCCTCCAGGGGGGCCAGAACATTCAAGTCCTCCCCCCAGACGGCATCGGCCATGAGATCCGTGCCGTCGGACAAGACCACCTGGTTCCTCTCCGGCCGGATGGCCGAGACAAAGAGCCGGTGCACCGCGGGGATACCCAAGCCCCGCCGCTGTCCAATGGTGTAATGGTGGATGCCCAGGTGCTTCCCCAGGACGTTCCCGTCCCGGTCCACAAAGTCCCCCGGCGGGGGGACCTGTCCGCGCTGGTCCAGCCAGGCAGCGTAATCCCCCTGGGGGATGAAGCAGATCTCCATGCTGTCCGGCTTGTCCGCCACGGGGATGCCATACCCCCGCGCCAGTTCCCGGACCTTCGTCTTCTCATAGCCCCCGATGGGAAAGAGGATGCGGCCCAGCCACTGTCTCGGCAGGCGGGCCAGCATATACGCCTGGTCGTTGGTGTGCGCCCCCCGGCAGAGGGCGGGGCCGTGCTCTGTTTGCCGGATGCGGGCATAGTGCCCCGTGGCGACGAACTGCGCCCCCACCTCCTCCGCCCGCCGGAACAGGGCAGGGAATTTCACGGTGGGGTTACACCGGGCGCAGGGCAGGGGCGTCCGTCCGGCCAGATAGTCCCGCTGAAACGGGGCCATGACCTCTTCTTCCAGCTCCCGCCGGATGTCCCCGGCGGAGAAAGGGATACCGATACTCTCCGCCACCTCTTCGGCGGCCTCTCGCCCCCCTAAGCCGATGTCCAGCCAATGGCCGTAGACGGTGTACCCCGCCGCCACCAGCAGGCGGGCGGCGACGGCGGAATCGACGCCGCCGGACAAGCCCAACACGACTGTTTCAGCCATTCTGCGCCGCCCCCTTGGGCTGGACCGACGGCGCGCCGTTCTGCTCGGTCAGTGTGAGCTGGTCCGTGTCGATGAGATACTCCAAATAGGGGCGGATGTACCGCTCCAAATGCAGCCCCCGGGCAGGGTGGCCCACAGGCAAGTCAAAGGCCGTCACGACGGCGGCGTAAAACTCGCTGTAGGTCATGGGGCCCTTCACCAGGTCCGCGCAGGCCGCCAGCTGGTGCTGCACGCGGTCGATGTTGGCCCGGGCCAGGTCTGCCACGGAGCCGTAGCGCAGGCCCTTGTGACAGAAGACGTAGGCATCGCAGTCCAGCGCCGCCATGACCTGCTTGCTCTTCAGATCGTCGGTCAGATCAAAGGCAAAGGGCACCATGGCCTCGGCCAGCACGTCCTCGGTCATCAGCGTATCCCCGGCGAAACACACATTGTCCGGAGTGATGAAGCACACATGGTCCGGCGAATGGCCGGGGGTGTGGATAACTTTTAGCTCCACCCCGCACAGGTTCACAGTATCCTCCTCCAGCCCGATCACCCGGTCCACCGGGCAGATCAAATGCTGCAAGCGCGGGATGGTGCGGATCATACCCATGGTAAAGTTGAAGAGGTGGTTTTTCAGGCTCTCTTCGTTCCGCACAATGTCCGCCTCTAATTGCGGCAGACAGATGGTCGCTCCATAGGTCTCCCGGAAATAGCAGGAGCTTTCATGGTGGTCATAGTGCATGTGGGTGCAGGCCACCCCCACGGGGGTCCAGCCCACTTCTTTGAGGGCTGTCTCGATGGGTTCAATGAGCTTCCAGCTGCCGGGGTCCAGCAGGAGACAGCGGGTGTCGTCGAGCTGATACACGCCGACCAGCTGGGGGCCGTCCAGTACCCAGGTCTTGCCCTTCACGTTGGTCAGTTTCAAGGGTCATCCCTCCTGTAAGGCGATCATCAGGGCGGCAATATCCGCCGGGGACACCCCGGAGATGCGCGCCGCCTGCCCCAGACTCCGGGGGCGGATGGCGGTGAGCTTCTGCCGGGCTTCCAAGCGCAGGCCCGCCAGGGCTTCGTAGTTCATATCCTCCGGCAGGAGCTTGCCTTCTAATCGGCGCATCTCCTCCACCTGCCGCTGCTGGCGGGCGATGTAGCCCGCGTATTTCAACGAAATTTCCACCTGTTCCGCCACCTGTGGGGATAACTCTGGGCGGCCAGCGTCCAGGGGTGCCAAATCTGCATAGGTGATCTTGGGGCGGCGGATGAGGTCAGACAGACGCACGCTGTTCTTCGCCAAAGGCTCCCCCTTGGCTTCCAGCAGTGCGTTGAGGGTGGGACTGACGGGCACGCCGGTGTGTTCCAGACGGTCCACCTCCCGCTTGACCTGCCGGTATTTTTCCTGCACGGCCTCATAGCGCTCTTGTGAAATCAGGCCGATCTCATAGCCGATGGGGGTCAGCCGCTGGTCGGCGTTGTCCTGGCGGCAAAGCAGGCGGTACTCCGTTCGGGAGGTCATCATGCGGTACGGCTCGTTGGTGCCCTTCGTTACCAGGTCGTCGATGAGGACGCCAATATAGCCCTGGCTGCGGTCCAGAATCATGGGGGACTTGCCCAGCAGCTTCCGGGCGGCGTTCACCCCCGCCACGAAGCCCTGCACGGCGGCCTCTTCATAGCCCGAAGAGCCGTTGAACTGCCCCGCGCCGTACAGCCCGGCTACTTTTTTGTGTTCCAGGGTGGGCAGCAGTTCCGTCGGGTCCACGCAGTCGTATTCAATGGCGTAGGCCGGGCGGGTCATGACGGCCTGCTCCAGCCCCGGCAGGGTATGGAGCATGGCCACCTGCACGTCCTCCGGCAGGGAGGACGAAAAGCCCTGGACGTAAATCTCCTCGGTATCTAAGCCCATCGGCTCCAAAAACAGCTGGTGCCGGGGCTTGTCCGCAAAGCGGACGACCTTATCCTCGATGGAAGGGCAGTAGCGGGGACCCACCCCCTGGATGATGCCGGAGAAGAGGGGGGAGCGGTCCAGGTTTGCCCGGATGATTTCATGGGTTTTCTCGTTGGTGTAAGTAATGTAACAGCACACCCGGTTGGCCCCCGGCTTCTGGCTGGCGAAGGAGAACGGGATGGCGTCCTCGTCCCCCTCCTGCCGTTCCAGCTGGGAGAAGTCGATGGAGCGGGCATTGACGCGGGGGGGCGTGCCGGTCTTGAAGCGGCGCAGGGTCAGGCCCGCGTCCAACAGACTCCGGGTCAGCTCGTCCGCGCCAAACATCCCGTCCGGGCCGCTGTGCTTCGTGACAGAGCCGATGATGGTCTTGCCGCCCAGATAGGTCCCGGAGCAAATGATGACGGCGTCGGCCCAATAGACCGCCCCGGTGTGCGTCTGCACGCCGGTGACGTGGCCGTTCTCCGTCAGGAGCTTCGTGACCTCCGCCTGCTTGACCCACAGGTTTTCCTGCCGCTCCAAGGTCAATTTCATGACCTTCTGGTACTCCCGCCGGTCAGCCTGCGCCCGAAGGGAGTGGACGGCGGGGCCTTTGCCCCGGTTCAGGATGCGGTACTGGATGCAAGCCCGGTCTGCGGCCTTGCCC
>CAVCXN010000106.1:0-6624 GCA_963606215.1 uncultured Mycoplasmatota bacterium
CCCATGGAGAGCTTCACTTTGCCAGCTTTGCCGAGTTCGCTGCTGTTGATAATGCTCATCAGCGAATCGTATTCGCTTTCGGAGCCATTGTTGGTTACGTCGCCGACGAGAAGAACGCCGTCGGCGTTTGCATCGACTGCATGGAATACACTGAGTGCATTCGTCAGCTTTTTCGAGGCATCATCATTTCGTCCGATGTGGGTGTCGCTGCCCACAAAAAAGCGGGCAGCCACGCCCTCGCGGGAGGCCGACGCCCAGGTGCTTGTCGGGGCGTTCCAAGCCAGCGCCGTGGTAGGCAGTGTGCCCACCAGCATGACGGCGGCGAGAACGCCGGATAGTTTTCGTTTCCATTGCATAAGTTTTTTCCTCCTGGTTTCTTATTTGAGGTGCCCTCAGTGTAGCAGGCGCGTTCCAGCCTCTGCCACCACACCGGCGTAAAACTTATGTCAAAGTTCCGTAAGGTCTTTACACGCAAAAAAGCTGCCCCCTTTACCGAACGATTGGGAAAGGGGGCAGTGATCCTACGATTATGCTGCGGTTGTTCAGGTGTCCTCCGGATGTTTCACAACGTACCCATTCACCGTAACAAAGGCCACTTCCGTGCCCAGCTCATCGGTGACGTTGATCTCGTAGAAGCAGACCCGTTTGCCGTCCTTCACCTGCCTGGCCTCCGCTGTGAGGTGCTTGCCGCGGGCGGATTTCAGGAAGGTAATCTGCGACGCCTGGGTAACGACGGCCCGGCCCCGCTGGTTGGAGGCCACGGCAAAGGCGAAGTCCGCCAGGGTGAAGATCGTGCCGCCCATGGGGATACCCAGGGCGTTGCAGTGCCGCGGCTCGATCTCCATGGAGCACTTGGCATAGCCGTAGTGGGCGTCGTCGATGACCGCGCCCAGACCTTGGGACACAAAAAGGTCCCGGACAAATTTTTCCCGCAGGGTGTTGAGTTCTTGTTCCATGTTCTCTGTCTCCTTTACCAGATCGTCACCCGCTCCTCGGGTGCCAGCCACATACCGTCCTGCTCGGTGATGCCGAAGGCATCATAGAACTGGCTGAAGTTTTGCAGGACCAGGCTGCCCCGGAGCTTATCGGGGGCGTGAACGTCACTCTGAGCCAGGTATGCCCGCATCTCCCGGCCGTAGCTGGATGCCCAGATTTCAGCCATGGAGCGGTAGAGGGTGGCGTAGTCCGGCTTGGCCTGGCGGCTCTCGATCTCCGTGACGCAGGCGACCGCGCCCAGATCGGCAATGTTTTCCGAGAGGGTCAAGGCCCCATCGCAGGTAATGCCGGGGGCGGCTTCCCTGCCGTCGTAGAGGGCGGTCACACGGTCACAGAGCTTCTGGAAGGCGGCGTAGTCCGAGACCGTCCACCAGTCGGCGGCGTTGCCGTTTTCGTCGTATTTGGCGCCGTTGTTGTCAAAGGCGTGGGTGATCTCGTGGGCGATGACATACCCCACCCGACCCAAGTTCTGCTCATAGGAGGCGTTCACATCGTAGAAGGGGGCTTGCAGAATGGCCGCCGGGAAGGTGATGGAGTTGTCGATGGGGCTATAGCAGGCGTTGACGCTGCAAACGCTCATGGGCCAGGCGGTCTTGTCCACGCCCTCCTTCTGCAATTCAGGCAAGGCTTTGACCCCGGCCTGCTGCATGGCGACCACATTGCTGTAGAAGCTGCCGCCCCGGTCGGCGGGGAGAATGTCTACGCCCTCGAACTCATCCTCCCAGGTGTCGGGATAGCCCAGGTTCAGCTTCATGGTGTCCAGCTTTTTCAGGGCCTTGGCCTTGGTCGTCTCGCTCATCCAGTCCAGCTTTTGGATGCGGCTGCGGTAGACGGAGAGCATATCCCGGACCATTTTCTCTACGTTCTGCTTGGCTTCCGCAGAGAAATAGCGCTGGGCATACGCCTGGCCCAGATAGCCGCTCATCACTGTCTGTATATAGCTGAAGGCCGTCTCTTCCAGCGAGCGGGAGAGGTCTTGCCCCAGATAGGCCAGGTTAAAGGCATCCCCGGCTTCGGTAAATTCCTGGTTCAGCAGAGGACCAAAGCCCTCGGCCAGATTCAGGCGGGCATAGGCTTTGAGAACCTCCAGTGCGTCCGGCGTCTTGGCCGGCTCAAACAGCGCGGCGCTGGCAGTCAGGCGGCCGGGGTCCTGCACCAGAATTTTGTCCGTCTGGGTCAGGCCGGTGAGCTGGAAGAGCTTGGTCAGGTCCACCTGGGGGAAGAGTGCTTGCAGCTGGGCCATGGTATAGAGGTTATAGGTCTTATCTACGTCACCCAATTCCTGGTTGCTGTAGGAAGCAGCGGCCAGTTTAGTGTCAGTGG
This sequence comes from uncultured Mycoplasmatota bacterium, assembly GCA_963606215.1. Classification (GTDB taxonomy): domain Bacteria; phylum Bacillota; class Clostridia; order Oscillospirales; family Oscillospiraceae; genus Evtepia. Next base: position 2,320 of record CAVCXN010000106.1, read on the forward strand.
TCCAGAGGGTGTTGGCCTGGGCTGCGGCCTCTTGCTCAGGCTGGCCCAGCAGGGTCATCAGCTTGGTGACGTAGGTCAGGTAGGCCGACTTCTGGGCGTCCGTGGCGCTGCGATAGCCCGCCTGCCCCAGCAGGGGGGACAGGCCGTCAAAGTAGAGCAGATATTGATTGCTGTCCTTGTTGTCCACCGCCAGAGAGAACCCCAGGAGCAGGCTGGCCCCGGTGTCCTGGTAGAGCCGGGCAGACACGTCCATCAGTTCCCCAATGCTCTGCGCCTGGTCAATGGCCGTGAGATAGGGCTGGATGGGGGTGATGCCCGCCTGGTTCCGGGCGTCGATGTTCAGAATGTTCTGGTAAAGGGCCACGAGCTTTTTCTCGCCTGCGGTCTGGCCTCCGGTCTTCACCAGGTCTTGGATGATCCCGGCCACTTCGGTGCTGACCTTATCCCCGATCTCGGTGAAGGTGCTGTAGCCGATGGTGCCGGGGGAGATCACGCTGTTGTCCAGGGCAGTCTTGTTGACGGTGGCGTAGAAATCGTCTTTGAGATTCGTCCCCTCCAGGGCGTAGGTCCGGCGGAGGAAAAGGTCGAGCTGTATCCCGGTGATCTTGCTGTTGGGAGAGAAGGTCGTGGGGCTGGTCCCGGCCACGATGCCCGCCTTGAAAACGGGCTGCAGCTCCGCCTTGGCCCAGTTGGGCACGTCGGTAAAGCTGGCGGCGGGGTAGCCGCTGCGGGCGTTGTCCCCTTTCGGCTCCGGCAGGCCGCCGAAGGCCCGCTGAAGCATCACGAGCGCCTGGGCGCGGGTGACAGAGCCGGACTCATCCAGGTCCCCGTTTGGATAGCCTTTCAGGATGTCCTGATAGGTCACGTTCTTGTTGTAATCTTTCGCCGCGTCCAGCAAAATGCTGGCCGTCTCGCCCCGGGTGAGGGGCTGGTCGGACGGGGCTGCCAGCGCTGTGGGCAGACTGGTCAGCAGCAGCAGCACGGCCAGGCAGGTGGCCGCGCTTCGTTTCAACCAATGCATGGAAAAACTCCTTCCTTGATTCCGTGAGGCTTTGGGGCTTCATGTGGGTCTTTACGTATGAACCAACCTCGTTAACTCTACCTGATAGCATCTTCCTTGTCAATGCTTCTCCGCTTTTCTTGACGGCGTGCGGCCCGTGTGGTACACTCGACCAGAGTCAAATTTTTCCCGATCGTTTTTCCCCTGGAAGAAGGAGCCACCCATGCTAACACTCAGCCACGTCACCAAATCCTACGGCAGGACCCTGGCCAATGACGACATCAGCTTTCGCGTCGAGGCCGGGCAGATCGCCATCCTGCTCGGCCCCAACGGGGCGGGCAAATCCACCCTCATCAAATGCATCTCCGGCCTGCTGCGCTATACCGGCACCATCACCATCGGCGGCTATTGGAACAAGACTGACGAAGCCAAGCGCCTGCTGGCCTATTTCCCAGAAACTCCGGCGGTCTATGACCTGCTCACCGTGGCGGAACACTTGGAATTCATCCGACGGGCCTACCGCCTGGACGACGATGGGTATGGAGACGAACTGCTGGAACGCTTTGAGCTGGCCGACAAGCGGGACAAGCTGGGTCGGGAGCTTTCCAAGGGGATGCAGCAAAAGCTCTCCATCTGCTGTGGGCTGGTGCATCGGCCCAAGCTGCTCATTTTCGATGAGCCGATGATCGGCCTGGACCCCCACGCCATCAAAGAATTAAAGCTGCTGTTTCAGGAGCAGAAGGCCGAGGGCAATGCCCTGCTCATCTCCACCCACATGATCGACAGCGTGGAAGACTACTGGGACGTGACCCACATCATGAAGGACGGGCGCTTCGCCGCCACCCAGTACAATGACCCGGAAGAATTAAACACCCGCAGCCTGGAGGACCTCTTTTTCTCCGTCACCGAAGGGAGCGAGCCGCCATGCACGCTCTGAGCTATCTGCTGGCCGCTCGGCTGAAAAATACAGGGAAGGACCTGCTGCGGCACCCGGGGCGGCTGCTGTATGTGGTGATCTTGGTCCTGCTGTTTCTCTTTGCCGCCGTGGGAAGCAGCGGGTTAGAGAGCGAGGCTGTTCGGAACGTAAGCGAACTGGCCGCTATGGGAAACGGGCTGTTTCTTCTGGTATTTCTGCTGGGGCTTTGGAACGGGTTTTCCAAGGGCGGTTCTGTTTTTTCTATGGCAGACGTGAACCTCATCTTCCCCTCCCCCATCCGGCGAACGCAGGCGTTGTTTTATGCGCTATTGCGGCAGATGAGTACGACTCTGTTGGTGGGGCTGGTCTTGCTCTATCAGTATGGGTGGCTGCACAGCATCTATCATATTTCCCTTCCGGGCATGGCCGCGCTCTGTCTGGGCTATGTCCTGGCCCTGTTTTTGGGGCAGGTCACGGCCATGACCATCTATACTTACACCAGCAGTCGGACCGGAGCACAGAAGTTTCTGCAAGCCATTTTCCTGCTCTGTCTGGCGGCACTGGCAGTCTGGGCTTGCCTGGGGATGTGGCGGGCGCCACAGAACCGCTTGGGCGGTCTGGTCGCGGCAGCCAACGGCTGGCCGGTGAAGCTCTTTCCCGTGGGCGGCTGGCTGGGGTGGAGCTTTGCCGGCGTGCTGGGTTTGGACAGCTGGTGGCCCGGGTTGGCCCTGTGCGCGGCGTGGCTGGCGGTCATGGTCGTGCTGCTGGTCCGCTTCCCGGGGGATTGGTATGAGGATGTGCTGAAAACCGCAGAACTGGCGCAGTCGGCCATCGCCACCCGAAAAGAGGGCACCGGCGAAGCCGCTCCCAGCAAGATACGGCTGGGCAAGACCGCCCTGGGGAACGGCTGGGGGGCCTCCGCCTTTTACTACAAACAGAAACGGGAGGATCGGCGGGGCGGCTGGCTGCTGCTCTCCCCCACCAGCCTGGCCTTTGCCGGGGTGGTCATTGTGCTGGCGGTGTTTTGGCGCAGTGCGGGGCTTGTGACACTCTTTGGTCTATCTGTTTATTTGCAGATTTTTTCCACGGGTCAGAATCGCCTGAGCCGAGAACTGGGTAAGCCCTTTTTGTATCTCGTGCCGGAACCGGCCTTTGCCAAGCTGCTCCAATGCCTGCGGGCCTTGCTGCCGTCGGCATTGATGGAGGCTGTGGTGACGTTTGTGCCGGTGTGTCTGCTGCTGGGGTTGGGGCCGGGCAGTGTGCTGGCCTGCGTGTTTTCCCGGCTGACGTATGCGCTGCTGTTTCAGAGCGGCGATCTTCTGGTCGAGCGCTTTTGGAGCGGGGCCAACAAGACACTGCTCATGGTGCTGTATCTGGTGGTGCTCCTATTATTGACGCTGCCGGGTATTCTGGTTGGCGCGCTGCTCTTTGGCTATTTCCGGCTGCCGGGCGGCGCGGTCGGCGGGCTGATCTCCGCCGGGATCATCAATCTGCCCGTGGCGCTGCTTCTGCTTTATTCTCTGCGGAATATGCTCGAGGATACGGAATACACCCGATGAACCCCAAACCAAACGGAGGTAATTTTTATGGAACTGACCTTTGACCAGGCGGCCGAGCTGCTGGACGAGATGGCCGAACAATTTCCGCCGGTCTTTTTTGAAGAGCTCAACGGCGGCATTCTGCTGGAGGAGGACGCGAAATGCGACCCCATGTTCCCGGAGGGTGAGGTTTACTTCATGGGCGAGTACATCCAGGACGGCTATCTGGGCAACTCGATCAACTTATATTATGGCTCCTTCCTCGCCTCCGCCCAGCGGGAGGATTGGGACGAGAAGACCTGGACGGAAGAGCTTTACACGACCCTCGCCCACGAGCTGACCCATCATGTAGAGCACCTGGCCAACGCCCACGGACTGGATGATAAGGACGAGGAACAGCTCGCGCAGTTGATGAAGGAATTTGCCGACAGAGACTGACGGCTTTCTTATCTTTTTTTCAACAATAAAAAGTTACAAAACACCTCTGATTTTTGGGAGATATCCTGGAAACGTGCGTAATTTATGGTTTAAAAGCCTTGAAATTCAGCGGTATTTGTAGTATCATGTATAAAACACTTGATAGAAGCAAGGGTCGTGTTCTTGTTATATTGGGAGACTTGGCCGCCAGATGGCCCATCAATACAGAGGAGGTACCGCACATGTCATTCTTAAGCGCACTGCGCCGAAAGCCGGAAGAGGACCTGTACGAAGATTACGAAGACGATACTTACGCGGACAATCATTACGCCTACGAGGAAGAGGCCCCCCAGCAGACCTGGACCCCTCAGCCCAGCGTACAGCCCATCCGCAGCGGCGCCGACATGCAGATTGTGCTGGTCGCGCCTAAAGAC
>CAVCXN010000107.1:0-5621 GCA_963606215.1 uncultured Mycoplasmatota bacterium
GTTGCTCCCTGCTCTGGCAGAACAAAGCGGAAACACCTTCTCTGCCGATCTGGTTGGCCGCCAGAGAATGCAGGCGATGCTGTCTTTCCTCTATGAACATTTTTCAGAAGATATTCTGCTGGCCGATCTTGCAGGCGCTGCCAACATTAGTGTAGGAGAATGCTGCCGGATGTTTCGGCGGCAGTTAGGAACGACGCCGCATCAGTTTTTAACAGAATACCGAATTCGCAAAAGTATGGAGCTGCTCTCCGGGCCTATGTCTGTGTCAGAGATCGCGGGGCACTGCGGCTATCATCAAGTGAGTAATTACATTGCCAAGTTCCGTGCCATGGTGCACTGTACCCCGGGACAATACCGCAAGCGGAAAAAACCACTGTGACGGGGTAGTATTTTTGCAAAAAAATGAGGAAAAACCGGGAAAGCGGTTGACTTTTTTTTCATCAATGATAGGATAGAACAACAAGCATGATAGAGGCGCAGGTACGATGAGTACCTTTCCCCACACAGCCCAGGCCGGCGGGGGAGGGGAAAGGCTTGCCTGCCGAGACGCTGGGGCGGCGGCCTGTCCGCCCAGGGTCGGGCCGTGGGAGAACATCTCACGGACTGTCGCCCCGCGCGGGGCGGAGCGCTGTCGTGGGTTCCCTCGGTTCGGAAGTCATGGCGGTGTCCATGACTTTTTTATGTTTAAGGAGAGAGAAGCATGAGAACAAACAAACGGCGGCTTTTGGCCGTCCTGGGTCTGCTGGTGGTCCTGGTGCTCGCCCTGGGCACGACGGGCCTGGCCGCAGACGACCCCACGGAGGAGTCGGGCAGCAAAATGATCGTCTGCACCGACTGTGACGGCGAGGGCCTCTGTATGACCTGCTACGGGCAGGACCCGGACTGTGAAGCCTGCGGCGGCACCGGACTCTGCGCCAGCTGCGAGGGCACCGGCTACGTCGAGTCTCCCAGCCCCTTCTACAACACCGCCTGGGCTCTGCTGCCCCCGGTGATCGCCATCGCCCTGGCCCTCATCACGAAGGAGGTCTATTCCTCCCTCTTCATCGGCATCCTGGCGGGCGGCCTGTTCTACTCGAACTTCAGCTTCGAGGGCACCCTGACCCATGTCTTTGAGGACGGCATCGTGGCTTCCCTGGCCGACAGCTACAACGTAGGCATCCTCATCTTCCTGGTGATTTTAGGCGCGCTGGTGTGCCTGATGAACCGGGCGGGCGGTTCCGCTGCCTTTGGCCGGTGGGCGCAGAGCCACATCAAGTCCCGGGTGGGGGCCCAGCTCATCACGGTCCTGCTGGGCATTTTGATTTTCATCGACGACTACTTTAACTGCCTGACCGTGGGCAGCGTCATGCGGCCTGTGACCGATAAATATAAGGTTTCCCGGGCAAAGCTGGCTTATATCATCGACGCCACGGCAGCCCCCGTCTGTATCATTGCCCCCATTTCCTCCTGGGCCGCTGCCGTGGCGGGCTTTGCTGAGGACGGGCAGGGTCTGAACCTCTTCATCAAGGCCATTCCCTTCAACTTCTACGCCCTGCTGACCATCCTGATGCTGGTCTTCATTTCCATCCTGAAGCTGGACTACGGCCCTATGGCCCGCCACGAGCGCAACGCCATGGAGACGGGCGACCTCTTCTCCGGTAAGAACCCCTACGGCTCCATGGAGGAGGAAGAAAGCTCCCCCAACGGCCGGGTGCTGGACCTGGTCTTCCCCATCCTGGTGCTGATCGTCTGCTGCATCATCGGCATGATCTACTCCGGCGGCTTCTTTGACGGGGCGGGCTTCGTGGAGGCATTCTCCAACTCCGATGCCTCCATTGGCCTGATGCTCGGCTCTGCCGTGGCGTTCCTCATCACCCTGATCTATTTCGCTCTCCGCCGCTCCATGCCCTTCAGCGCCATGATGAGCTCCATCCCCGAAGGCTTCAAGGCCATGGTGCCTGCCATTTTGATTCTGACCTTCGCCTGGAGCCTCAAGGGTATGACCGACTCCCTGGGGGCCAAGTATTTCGTGCGCGACTTCGTGTATCAGAACGCCGCCAACTTCCAGAGCTTCCTGCCCGCCATCGTTTTCATCATCGGCTGTCTGCTGGCCTTCGCTACCGGCACCAGCTGGGGCACCTTCGGGATGCTCATCCCCATTGTTCAGAACGTCTTCCCCATGGAAAACCCCCTGGCCGTGGTGTGCATCTCTGCTTGCATGGCCGGTGCCGTCTGCGGCGACCACTGCTCACCCATCTCTGACACCACCATCATGGCCTCCGCCGGCGCCCAGTGTGACCACGTGAACCACGTCTCCACCCAGCTGCCCTACGCCATTACTGTGGCGGCGGTGAGCTGTGTCAGCTACATCATCGCTGGGTTTGTCCCCAAGGCGTATATCTCCCTGCCCATCGCGCTGGTGCTGATGCTGGTGACACTCCTCGTCCTGCACCGCACCTTGAAAGGCAAGGCTGCTGCTTGATCGTATCCCACCTGTTTTTTAAGGGACCGCCTCATGGCGGTCCCGTTTTCTCGTTCGTATCCTCTTTTTGTACCAATTGAGAGACACCGACATAGAGCAGAAAGAGGCCGAAGAGCTTGCGTAAAAGCCGCGTGTCCAGCCCCGTGGAGATCCAGGCGGCGATACCGGCTGCCGCCAACCCTGCTAAAATGGCCGGGAGGATGGCTTTTTTCTCCAACAGCCCGTTTTTGTGGTGGGCGGGCAGTGCGGCGGCCGCTGCCGGGAGGAAGTAGAGCAGATTGATCCCCTGGGCCTGGTGCTGGTCCAGGGCGGCGAAGGAGGTCAGGTAGATGAGCAGCAGCGACCCGCCCCCGATGCCAAAGGCTGAGAGAATGCCCGTCACCCCGCCGGCCAGCAGAGTGACGACCCAGGCCGTCATGCAGTCAGGGCTTTCCAGGCCCCGTAAAAAATGACCAGCGCAAAGGCCCGCCGCAGCCACACCACGGGGACCTTGGGAAAGAGCTTCCCACCCACCAGCCCGCCCAGCAAGCCGCCCAGGAGATAGGGGAGGGCCGTGAAAAGTTCGAGCTGCCCCCGGACAAAGTAGATGATGGCGGACAGGGCGCACAGGGGGAGAATGATGGCCACAGAGCTGGCAAAGGCTTTGCGCCGTTCCAGCCCGCATTTTCCCGCCAGCAGGGGGACCAGGACCATCCCGCCCCCGCCCCCGAACAAGCCGTTGACCAGCCCCGCCGCGCCCCCGGCCAGGGCAGAGGGCAGCCATGGTATCTTATCTTTCCTATTCCAATGCTTCAAAACAAACCCCCTCCTCCGCCGTAGTTTGGCAGAGGAGGGGGTACTTTATGCCGGGATGGGGGAACTTACTGGTTGTTGTTGGGGATGTCCTTGCCCAGGTCGGTCAGCTCTGCGGGGTAGTTGGCCTCGACTTCGCTGTACCAGTTATCATAGTCGTCAGAGCGCAGGGCGCTGGTGGCCTGATACTTCCACTGGATCTCGCCCAGGGACTCGACGTAGAGGATCTGATAGCCGATGACATTGCCGGAGCTGTCGGAGGCTTCGACCACGGTGGTGTCACCGGGCTGACGGCCCTCTTCGAAGAGCCAGTCGGTCAGGGAGGTGTCCAGGCTGGAGCGGTTGGCGTCCTCGTTCAGGCCGCCGTTGGCCTTGTTGTCCTCGTTGGCGCTGTTGGCCTTGGCCAGCTCACCGAAGGATTCGGCGGTGGCGTCGCCGTTCTTCCACTGGTCCAGCAGCTCGTCGGCCTTGGTCTTGGCGGCGGCCAGCTGCTCCTCGGTGGGCAGGTCGGTTCCGTCTTCGTCCTCGCTGGGAGTCGTCTCGGCCAGCACCTCGAGGTTGCGGTAGGTCAGGGTCTGGTAGCTGTTATCATCCTTCTGGCGGCCCAGGAACTGGACCACGCAGTAGCCGGTGTCGGTGACTTCAATGGCGGTGAGGTCCCCGGCCTTGCGGCTGCCGTCGGTCAGCCAGGACTGGTAGGTGGAGGTCAGGGCAGAACCCAGGTCGGTCTTGTGGTTGTACTCGGGGTCGCTGTAGGATTCTGCGGAAGTCTCATCCAGCACGTCCTGTGCAGCGGTGTTGAAGGCGGTGCCGGAGCGGACGGCGGCGATTATGCTGTCGGCCTTGGTTTTGGCGGCATCCATGGCGGTCTGCTTCTGCTCGTCGGTCAGGTCCACGGTGTTGCCGTCTTCGTCAGTCTCCTGCTCGGGGAAGTCGGCGTTGACGTAGCAGTAACGGTACTCGTAGGAATCCAGGTTGTCCTTGTTTTCGTTGTAGTAGTCGTTAAGCTGGTCATCGGTGTAGGTGAAGCTCTCGCTCTTGTGGGTGGCGTACTCGTCAGCCAGAATTGCCTGGGTCAGCAGGTTCTTGAAGATGGACTTGGTCATCTTGCTGCCGTAGATGGCGCGCAGATAAGCCTCTTCGGAACCGGCGCCGCTCTGGACGCTGTAGGTGTACAGGGCGGTCATGTTGTCCTGCACGGCCTGCTCGCCGTCAGCGGAGAGAGTGTAGCCCTCTTTGGCGGCCTCTTCACACAGAATGGTGGTGCGCTGGAGCTGGCTCAAAGCCTGATCCATGAAGTAGTCGGCGTAGGTCGTGCCCTCGTCCTCGCTGTAGGTCTGCTCGGAGGGGGACTTGTCGGTGTCGTAGCCCATGTCGATGCCGTATGCCTGATACTGCTGGGCCTGGTTGATGTAGTTGTTGGCGACCGTGTTATAGTAGTAGGTCATCTCCACGGTGGAGAACTCCTGGTCCCCCACGGTGGCAGCGGTGCCGTTGGCCGTCCCGTAGAAGAAGGCGTGCCAGATCAGCAGCGCAGCCACGGCGATTGCGATGACAATGCCGACGGCCCAATACAGCTTTGCCTTGCTGCTGTCGTTCTTGTTGGATTCGTACATGATGTTTGATTCATCCTCCTTACGTTTGATCGGATCACAGTTTGAGATCGAAAGATTACAGGCACACATTATACTAAAAATCGCTAGAGTTTGCAACAAGAAAAAGCGGGATTCCTGGTTTTCCGGGCGGGAAGATTGCTATTTGCGCCGCTCTGGACTATAATAGTCCCAAAGGTGGGGAAACAGCTTCCCCAACAGATTGGAGAAAAGGAAGGATTAGGATGCAGAATGTCATCACCGTGGCAACCATGCGAGACAGCGACGCGCACACCATCGCCGAATATACCCCCAGCAAGGAACTGATGCACCGGGCCGCCCTGGGCGTGTACCAGGCGGCAGAGTGGAACGGAAAGACCGTAGCCATTTTGACCGGCGGCGGCAACAACGGCGGAGACGGCTATGCCCTGGCCGCGATCTTGGCCGGGCAGGGCGTTGCCTGCCAGCTCTATCGAGTCTCCGAAAAGTTCTCGGAGGACGGGAAATTTTATTATGACCAAGCCATCGAAGCCGGGGTAAAGGCAGAACCCTTTACCAAAGAAACGGACCTCTCCGGCTATGATGTCCTGGTAGACTGCCTGCTGGGGACGGGGTTCAGCGGCCCGGTCCGGGGCCTGTTTTACGATGCGATCCAGGCCATCAACCAGGCCAAAGCCTACGTCATCAGCGTGGACATCAACAGCGGCATGAACGGCGAGACCGGCAAGGGCGGCCCCGTGGTCAAGTCCGATCTCACCGTCACCATCGGCTATCTC
>CAVCXN010000108.1:0-7164 GCA_963606215.1 uncultured Mycoplasmatota bacterium
CTCCGTCTGCGCCGTGTCCCTGTTCAGCACGGCAAACGGCCTGACCCTCCACTGGCCCTCCATCATCCTCTTCGTCGTCATGCTGGTGGCCATGAACCTGCCCAAGCTCAAGGAGCTTTCCACCCTCTGGTTCATCGCCATCGCCGCCGTGGTCGGCGTGGTGTTTCGGATGGTGGATTAGCCTTCCTACAGACAGCAGACAAATATCAAAAACCCTGGAATTGACCAACCAATTCCAGGGTTTCTGTCTTTCCTGAGCCTCTATCATTTCCTAAGCCTCTATCAGCGCCTTGGCAATGCAGTCGTGGACCATTTGCAGGGTCTCCTCGCTGTAAGTCAGCTCCCCACTGTCAAACTGGATGATGGCCCCGAAGATGAGGGCGCGGATGACATAGACCCGCCGCCGCCGGGTGGTCTGGTCGATGTCGTGCTCCTGGCAGTATTGCAGGATGAGCTTCTGGGTGGGGCTGCTCAGCTCTCCCCGCAGGCGGTGGTAGACGTTGTCAAACTCCTCGTCCTTGAGGGTGAGGATGGCCGCCAGGTGGGGGTTTTCGATGAGGAAGCGAACGTAGCCCGTGCTCATCTCCACGATCTGCTTGGCGGTGTCCCCCGCATACATCTCCAATAATTGGAGTTGGGAGTCCCGCCATTGGAGATTCACCGCCTCGATGATGGCGGCGATGAAATCATTCCGGTCGGAAAAATGCTTGTAGGGCGCGCCGGGGGAAACGCCGCAGGCTTTGGCAATGCGGCGCATGGAAAGGTTGGCCACGCCGTACTCGTTGATCTCGTTGATCCCCGCCTGGATCAAGGCTTCCCGGGTGTTGCGGTGCTTGGGCTTTGCTTCCATGTTCCATTCCTCCTGCCGAGTCATTTCTTGTGCTGCTGGGCCGGTCCCATATACCTTATATTATGCATTATAGCATCCCATCAGCCAAAAGACCAGACAGAGTTTTCATCGTGCCGACGGCATGGGGTTGCCCAGGGCCCGGAAGCGGGTGTAGCGCCGTTCCAGCAGGTCGGGTTGGGTCTGCAATTCCGCCAATTCCTTTTCCAGCAGATCCGCCAGCAGCCTATAAAAGGCCGTGGTGCCTAGCTCCTTTTCCGGGAGGATACGCTCGATGATGCCCAGCTCTAAAGCGTCCTTGGCAGTGAGCTTTAAACTCTGGGCGGCTTCGTCCGCCTTGCCTGCGTCCTTCCAGAGAATGCTGGCGCAACCCTCGGGGGAAATGACGGAGTAGACCGCGTGCTCCAGCATCCACACCCGGTCAGCCACGGACAGCGCCAAGGCCCCGCCGCTGCCCCCTTCCCCGATGAGAACGGTGATGACGGGGGTATCGAGGCTCATCATCGTCACCAGGTTCTCGGCAATGGCCTGCCCCTGGCCCCGCTCTTCCGCCCCGATGCCGCAGTTGGCCCCGGAGGTGTCCACGAAGCAGAGGACGGGCCGATGAAATTTCTCCGCCTGCTTCATCAGCCGCAGGGCCTTGCGGTAGCCCTCAGGGTGGGGCGCGCCGAAGGATCGGGCCATGCGTTCTTTTGCGCTGTGGCCCCTTTCAATAGCGAGAAAGGTCACAGGCAGGCCCCGGAAGTGGCCCACGCCGCCGACGATGGCCCCGTCGTCGGCAAAGCGCCGGTCGCCGTGCAGCTCAAAGAAGTCTGCGCAGAGGTTGTGGATATAGTCTAAGCCGGTGGGCCGCTTGTTGCCGCGGGCCATCCGGACGATATCATAGGCGGGGGTACTCATGGGCGCGCTCCTTCCTGGTGAAGTTGTAACAGGTTGGTCAGCACGGCCTGCTGCTCCCGGCGGGGCACGATGGCATCCACAAAGCCGTGCTTGAGCAGAAACTCCGCCGTCTGGAAGCCCTTGGGCAGGGCCTTTCTCGTGGTCTGCTCCACCACTCTGGCCCCGGCAAAGCCCACGGTGGCGCCCGGCTCGGCCAGGATGATGTCCCCCTCCATGGCAAAGCTGGCGGTGACGCCGCCGGTGGTGGGGTCGGTGAGAACGGTGCAGTAAAACAGCCCTGCCTGGCTGTGCCGCCCCACGGCCCCGCTGGTCTTCGCCATCTGCATGAGAGAGAGCAAGCCCTCCTGCATCCGCGCCCCGCCGGAGACGGTGTAGCCAACGACCGGGCGGCGGTGGACCGTGGCGTATTCAAAGAGACGGGTGATCTTCTCCCCCACGGCCGTGCCCATGGAACCCATCATAAAATACGGCTCCATGATAAAAATACAGCAGGGCTGTCCCCCGATGCGGGCCGTGCCGCAGAGCACGCCCTCCGTCTCGTTGCTGGCGGCCTGAACCTGCTCCAATTTTTCTTTGTAGCCGGGGAATTCCAGGGGGTCGTGCCCCTCCACCCCGGCGAACAGCTCCCGGAAGGTTCCCTTGTCCACCAGCATCCGTAACCGCTGGCGGCCCCCCATGCGGAAGTGATACCCGCAGGGGCAGGTGTTGTAGTTGGACCACAACCGGCTCAGGGGAATGGCCTTGTGGCAGTTGGGGCAGGTCTTCTCCGGCTCGCTGGCGTCCTCCTGGAGCAGGGCGGCGGTGCGCCCGCCGGCTTCCAGCTCGTTCTTGGGTTTATAGTGAAACTTCAAAAATGGCATTGGTCTTCCCTGCCTTTCTCAACCAAGGGCGCGGTCACTCGCCCTCCAGAAATGTAAGGTCATAGCTGCCGTCCATGAATTCCGGCCGGCTCACCAGGTCCAGCTGCTCGGCGATGTTCGTCTCGATGCCCTCCACCACCAGCTCGCACAGGGCGGCCTTCATTTTCCGAAGGGCCTCCTCCCGGGTCCCGGCATAGACAATGAGCTTGCCCACCAGGGAGTCGTAATAGGGAGAGACAGTTGTCCCCGCCACGAGATAGGTGTCGAACCGGACGAACGGTCCGCCGGGGACGTGTAGCATGGTCAGCGTCCCGGGCCGGGTGGCGTTGATGCGGCACTCCAAGCAAGCCCCGCTCAGGCTCACGTCCTGCTGACGGAAGTTCAGAGGAACGCCAGCGGCCACGCGGATCTGCCACTTCACCAGGTCGATCTTGGTGAGCATCTCCGTGACGCCGTGCTCTACCTGCAGCCGGAGGTTCATCTCCATGAACCAGAAGCGGCCGTCCCGATCCAGCAGAAATTCTAAGGTGCCCACGCCCACGTACCCAATGGCTTTCACGGCCTTGGTCACTTGGTCCATGAGCTTTTTCCGCTGGCTCCGGTTCACCGCCGGAGAGGGGGATTCCTCGACGAGCTTCTGGTGGCGGCGCTGCACGGAGCAGTCCCGCTCGCCCAGGCAGACCACCGTCCCGGCCTCATCCGCCAGGACCTGGACCTCGATGTGCCGGGCGGGGTGGACGAACTTTTCCATATACACAGCGCCGTCCCCAAAGGAGGCTTCCCCCTCGGCCACAGCCATAGCATAGGCTTGGGGCAATTCCTGGGGGGTCTGCACCAGACGGATGCCCCGCCCCCCGCCCCCGGCGCTGGCCTTCAGCATGATGGGGTAGCCGATCTGGGCAGCGGCGTTCAGGGCGGCGGTCACGTCCGGCAGGGTCTGGGTGCCGGGAATAACCTCCAGGCCGTTGTTTTTCATAATATCCTTCAGACCCGCCTTGTCGCTGAGGGCCTCCATGCTCTCCGGCGTCGGGCCGATGAAGACTAAACCGTTCCGGCGGCAGAGGCTGGCGAAGTGGGCGTTTTCTGACAGAAAGCCATAGCCCGGGTGAATGGCCTGCGCCCCGGAGACCAAAGCGGCGGCAATGACCCGCTCTTCATTTAAATAACTATCCGCGGGACTGGCCCCACCCACGCAATAGCTCTCGTCAGCCAGGGCGACGTGCAGGGCCTCCTTGTCCGCCTGAGAGTAAATGGCAACGGTAGCGATGCCCATCTCCTTGCAGGCCCGTATAACCCGAACGGCGATCTCGCCCCGGTTGGCGATCAGGATCTTTGAAAACATATCGCTTTCTCCGTGATGCCGAAGGAGAACTCAGCTTTCACGCAGAGGGTGTCCCCCACGTAGCCCTCCCCCTCAGCGAAATAGAAGGGGTGCTTGGCCCGGGTGATGCGGCACTTGGTCTCGAACGTATCCCCCGGCAGCACCGGGGCGCGGAAGCGGACGTTCTTCATGCTGGTGTACATGGGGATGGTCTCTTCCGTCAGGGCTTCCTTCATTAAAATTCCAGCTGACTGCGCCAGGATCTCACACAGGATGACGCCGGGAACCACGGGCGCATCCGGGAAGTGGCCCTGTAAAAACCACTCGTCCCCCCGGACGTGATACTGCCCGTGGGCGATGTCCCCTTCCTTGTCCAGCTGGTCCAGCAGGAGCATCCCGTCCCGGTGGGGCAGCAGGGTCATCATTTCCTCTCGGTTCATGGGGACCTCCTTACTTGATGCGGAACAGGGGGCAGCCAAAATCCACCACCTGGCCGTTCTGGGCACAGACCTCCACGATCTGGCCGTCTGTTTCCGCCACAATCTCGTTCATGAGCTTCATCGCCTCCACGATGCAAAGGGTCTGGCCCTTTTTCACCCGGTCCCCCACCTGGACGTAGGGATCAGCATCCTCGGCGGGGGCGGCGTAGAAGACACCTACCATGGGGGAGGTGATCTCCATGAGGTCCTCGTTGGCCGCCGACGGGGGTGCGTCGGCAACCTGGACCGTCTGGACAGGGGCGGCAGTCTGGGGCGCAGGATTGCGCTCCAGACGAACCACCCGGTCATTCTCCGTAACCTCCAGTCCGGTCAGGCCCAGCTCGCTCATGAGATTGGCGTATTTGCGAATGTCAGACTCGTTCATTTCGTCACCTTCCGGAAGGCGATGCAGGCGTTGTGCCCGCCGAAGCCCAGGGAGTTGGAGAGAACCAGGTCCACGTCTGTGTGGATGGCTACGTTGGGCACGTTGTTCAGGTCACAGGCGGGGTCGGGATCCAGCAGATTGATGGTGGGGGGCAGGATGGACTCGTTCAGGGCCTTCAGACAGGCGATGGCTTCCAGCGCGCCCGCCGCGCCCAGCATGTGGCCAGTCATGGACTTGGTGGAGCTTAGGTAGGCTTTCTTGGCCTCTTCCTCACCCAGTGCCAGCTTCACGACCTTGGTCTCCAAGGAGTCGTTCATGGGGGTGCCGGTGCCGTGGGCGTTGATGTAGACCACTTCGCCGGGCTGGTGCCCTGCCTCGGTCAACGCCTGCTGAATGGCCCGGGCGCCGCAGGTGCCCTCGGGCCGGGGGGCGGTGATGTGGAAGGCGTCACAGGTGGCGCCGTAGCCCACCACTTCGCCGTAGATTTTGGCCCCGCGCTTCACCGCGTGCTCATACTCTTCCAGGACCAAGGCCGCGCCGCCCTCGCCGATGACGAAGCCGCCGCGCCGCTTGTCAAAGGGCAGGCAGGCGGCGTTGTGGTCCTCGGAGGTGGAGAGAGCCTGCATGTTGATGAAGCCCGCCACGCCGCACTCGCTGATGGCTGCCTCAGCCCCGCCGGTGATGACCGCGTCGGCGTAGCCGTGGCGGATGGCGCGCATGGCCTCGCCGATGGCGTTGGTGCCGGAGGCGCAGGCGGTGACGGAGGGCATCGCCGCACCCTGGCAGTTGTAGCGGATGGCGATCATGCCGGCGGCCATGTTTGCAATGAGCATGGGGATGAAGTAGGGGGAGACGCGCTTGGGGCCGCGGTCCAGGAGCTTGTTGTGCTCGGCGGTAAACGTCCGGATGCCGCCGATGCCGGAGCCGAAGTACACGGCCACCCGCTCGGGGGGCAGGGTGCCGATGACGCCGCTCTCCTCCACGGCCTGGGCTGCGGCGGCCACGCCGTACTGGGCAAAGGCATCGCTGCGCAGGACCTCGGTCTTGTCCATGTAAGCGCGGGGGTCAAAGTTTTTGACCTCGGCGGCGATCTTGGTCTTGTAGTCGGTGGTGTCGAACAGGGTGATCGGGCCGATGCCGTGGACGCCGTTTTTCAGGTTGTTCCAGCACTCGTCCACGGTGTTTCCCACGGGGCTGATGACGCCCAGGCCAGTGACCACCACTCTGCGTGTCTGTTCCATTGCGTTGTTCCTCCATTTAGGTCATCGGAGCAGGCCCTTTCTGGGCCTGCTCCGGGAAAATCGAAAGTTACATGGCGATGCCGCCGTCTACCCGTAGCACCTCGCCGGTGATATAGGGGCTTCGGGCCAAAAATGCCACGGCCTCCGCCACTTCCTCCGGCTGGCCCATCCGCCCTAAGGGGATGGCCGCGAGCAGGGCGTTGTCCTGGCCGTTCAAATCCTTCGTCATATCAGTGGCAACGAAGCCGGGGGCCACGGCGTTGCAGGTGATGCCCTTGGTGGCCAGCTCTTTCGCCACGGCCTTGGTCAAACCGATCAGCCCCGCTTTGGCGGCAGAATAGTTCGCCTGGCCCGCGTTGCCGATCATGCCGGACACGGACGCTACATTAATCACAGAACCCGTTTTCTTCCGCAGGAAGATACCGGTGCAGTGGCGGATGAAGTTGAAGGCACCTTTCAGGTCCACGTCAAGCACGCGGTCAAAGGCTTCCTCTTTCATCATGGCCAGCAGGCCGTCCTGCGTGACCCCGGCGTTGTTCACCAGGATATCCACGGTGCCGAAGTCCTTCTTAATCTGGTTCACCGTGTCTTTGACTGTGGCAAAGTCCGCCACGTCGCAGCGGTAGGCAGCGGCTTTCACGCCGTACTCTGCCGCGCACTGGGCGCACAGAGCTTCGGCCAATGCCTGGTTGCCCGCGTAGACCACGGCCACATCCGCCCCCCGGCTGGCAAACTGCTTCACGATAGCGGCCCCGATCCCTCGGGAACCACCCGTCACCAGGGCGACCTTTCCGGTAAAATCCTTCATGCCTTGACCTCCTGCACGACCTTTTCCAAATCCTCTTTCGTGGAGATGGGATAGGTCTTCACGGTCTTGTCGATCTTCTGGATGAGGCCGCAGAGAGTGCTGCCCGGTCCCAGCTCAATAAACGTATCCACGCCCGCAGAGATCATATCCCGGACGATGGCTTCCCAGCGCACGGGGGATGCAATTTGCTGGGCTAAAAGCTCTTTCGCGTCGCCGCTGTACACAGCGCCGGTGCGGTTGGAATACAGAGGGATACTCGGCTTCCCCACCTGGCAGTCGGCCAGGACTTTGGCAAAGCCCTCGGCGGCGGACGCCATAAAGGG
>CAVCXN010000109.1:0-5561 GCA_963606215.1 uncultured Mycoplasmatota bacterium
ACCTGACATAGCTCCAATTGGAAGTCGGTCTTGCCGTCGGTCATGAAAGTGATCTTCCAGTTGCGGGCGGGAATTTCAATGGTGCGGTCGATCTCCAGGCCCAGGGCGGTCTTGTAGAAGGAAATGCTGCGCGCCAGGTCGAAGACGCGGATGCAGGTGTGGTCAATGGTGGTCATGGAAATTACCTCCTGGTGTTTTGATTGGTTTTATTGTAGCACTGGAAAAACGGGGAGACAACAGGGAAATTTCTGCGATTTGGGGAAAAGCACTAGGCAAAAGCGGCAAAATGGGGTATGATACTACCATATTGTGACACAACATCCAACCCCGCCGGACGCGGGACCGGCGGCACACCATACAACATCGAATGAAAAACGACGGAGGGAACCCCACATGAAACTCACCTTTTTCGGGGCGGCCAAGGCCGTCACAGGCAGCTGCCACTGCGTGGAGGTCCGCGGAAAGAAAATTTTGATCGACTGCGGCTTGCAGCAGGGCAAGGACGAGCGAAATAACGCCGTGCTGGACTTTGCCCCCAATTACATCGACTATGTCATTGTCACCCACGCCCACATCGACCACTCCGGCCGCATCCCCCTGCTCATCAAGCAGGGCTTCCAGGGGCAGATTTTTACCACCCGGCTCACCGGTGAGCTGATGGCCATCATGCTCCAGGACTCGGCCCACATCCAGGAGATGGACGCCCAGTGGAAGAACCAAAAGGGCAAGCGGGCCGGGCGGCCCCCGGTGGAGCCGCTGTACACCGTGGCCGACGCCGCCCAGGTTCCCGAGCACCTGGTCACTGTGGAGTACGGCCAGATCATCGAGCTGTGCGAGGGCGTGAAGATTCGCTTTGTAGACGCGGGCCACCTGCTCGGTTCGGCCAGTGTGGAGATGTGGCTGGAAGAGGACGGCGTGGAGAAAAAGCTCGTCTTCTCCGGCGACATCGGCAACATCAATCAGCCCGTCATCCGGGACCCCAGCTTTCTCGACGGGGCCGATTACGTGGTCATGGAGAGCACCTACGGCGACCGGAACCACGACCCCGTGGCCTCCTACACCGCAGAGCTGGCGAAGATCATTGACGACACCTTCTCCAAGGGTGGCAACGTCATCATCCCGTCCTTTGCTGTGGGCCGGACCCAGGAGCTGCTCTACTTTATGCGGGAGATGAAGAAGGAGGGGCTGGTGAAGAGTAACCCCGATTTCACTGTCTGCGTAGACTCCCCCCTGGCCAACGAAGCTACCAAAATCTTCTCCGGAGACCTGCGGGGCTATCTGGACGACGACGCGCTGGAAGTGGTGAAGGACGGCGAGCGGCTCTTTACCTTCCCGGGCCTGACCATGACCGAGAGCAGCGAAGAGTCCAAGATGCTGAACATGGACAAAAGCTCCAAGGTCATCATCTCTGCCTCCGGCATGTGCGACGCGGGGCGCATCCGCCACCACCTGAAGCACAACCTGTGGCGGGAGGAGTGCGCCATCGTCTTCGTGGGCTACCAGGGCGAGGGGACCTTGGGCCGCCACCTGCTGGAGGGGGCCAAGCAGGTCCGGCTGTTCGGCGAGGACATCGCCGTGAACGCCTCCATCTATAACTTCAAGGGCCTGTCTTCCCACGCCGATCGGGACCATTTGATCCAGTGGATCGACCACGTGAAGGACCCCAGCCCCCAGCAGATTTTCATCGTCCACGGCGACGCGCCCGTGACCGAAATTTTTGCCAACACCCTGCGGGAGAAGGGCCTGCCCGCCCACGCGCCCCTGTACGAAGAGGTCTTCGACCTGAGCAGGAACGTGATGCTGGCTGCCGGTGTGGAGCTGCTGCCGAAGAAGACCAGCTACGCCTCCACCGGCCACCCGTCCAGCGCCTACCACGAGGTGGAGCTGGCCGCGATGGACCTCTTCTCCATCATCCGCGCCAGCAAGGGCAGCAGCAACAAGGACCTGAAGAAAATGGCTGCGCAGATTCGCGCCTTGAACGAAAAATTCAAAGCCTGACCAGGGCGCAGTTTTCTGCGTCTCTCTGGCGTGATCCCGGGCCGCCCGACAAACGGGCGGCCTGTGTTCTGTGCTGTTTGGATTCCATTTTACCGATTTATCAAGGAGGCAACCCGTTGAAACAACTTTGGAAACGGATTCTGGCCGTGATGCTCGTCACGGCCCTGTGCCTGGCACCGGCGGCCCAGGCACTCACGACCGACCAGCTGAAAGACCTGCTGGGCAAATATTACATCAATGACATCCCCCAGGCGGCCCTGGATGCCGAGACGATCGAAGAAGTCATCCAGGCTTTGGGGGACCCCTACACCATGTACATGACGCCCGAAGAGTACGCCGCGTTCCAGGCCAGCATGTCTGACCAGGAGGTGGTGGGCATCGGCATCAGCGCTGTGGCCTCGGACGACGGCCTGTCCATCGTCGGGGTCTATGACGGCTCCCCGGCCCAGAAGCTGGGGTTAGTTGGCGGCGACACGATCATTTCCGTGGAGGGCCAGAGCGCCGCCGGGCAGACGGCGGAGGTCATCACCGGCTGGCTCAAGGGCGAGGAGGGGAGCAAAGTGACCTTCGTCGTCCGCCATGCCAGCGGGAAGGAAGAGACGTACACGGCCACCCGAAGCAAGGTCGTCATCCCTTCCACCACCACGGAGATGCTGGAAGACGGCACCACCGGCTACATCGTCTGCAACACCTTCGGGGCTGAGACCCTGGGCCACTTCACCGAGGGCACCCAAGCCTATGACGACGCGGACCTCTGGGTCGTCGATCTGCGGCAGAACGGCGGCGGCGATGTCTACGCTGTGACCCAGACCCTGGGCGTGTTCCTGGGGGAGGGGACGATGGTCTACCTGCGGGACGGCGAGGGGGCCTACTTCCGCTATGTCTCCCAGCAGGACCGCACGACGCTGTACCCCGCCATCGTCCTGACCAGCGGCAGTACGGCATCTTCGGCGGAAATTTTCTCCCTGGCGATGAAGGATAAGAACGGCGGTCTGCTCATCGGCTCCAACACCTTCGGCAAGGGCGTGGCCCAGGTCATTCTGACCGGGGCGCAGGAGCCGGAGGCTTTGACCGACGGGGATGCGCTCCGCATCACTGCCTACCAGTATTACGGCGTCAGCGGCAACACGGCCCAGAACATCGGGGTCGTTCCCGACCTGCTGGTGGACACCAACCACGCGGATGAGATCGCCTCCCTCTTTTCCGTCCACGAACCCGGGGACGGGACGGGCTGGCTGCGGGTGCATCTGGGAGGCTGGCGGTGGTACATCGACCTGAGCAAGGCCATGAGCGAGGAGATGGAGCCGTATTTTGCCGAAATGCTCTCCGCCCTGCCCCCGGGGGTGGATATCTTTGAGGGGGACGGCGAGGGCTGGGTGAAGTCTACCCCCGCCCAGGTCGCGGCCAACACCAAGGTCAGGAACTATGCCCCCCGCATCTTCTCGGACGTGGCGGGGACGGAGTACGAGCGGGCGGCCAACACCCTCTGCACCTACGGGATGCTCCGGGGTTACGCCGACGGGACCTTCCGCCCCGACAACAGCCTGACCCGGGCAGAACTCTGCGCCCTGCTGACCCAGACCATGGGCCTGCGTTTGCCGGAGACGGGGGCGACGTTCTCTGATGTGGCGGAGGACAGCTGGTACGCGCCTTACATCCAGGCGGCTCAGGCCGCGGGCTATGTCGATGGCGTAGGCAATGGCAGGTTTGACCCGCAGGGCAAGGTGACGCAGGAGCAGATGATGACCGTCCTGGGGCGGCTCGCGGCGAACCTCAACCTCAATTTCCTGAGCGCCTCCAAAGCGGTTCCGGAAGAGACGGGCATCAGCAGCAAGTACAGCGCCTGGGCGCAGCCCTGGGTGTGGCTGCTGGAGAAGAGCCAGCAGAATATTTTGGGCCAGCCGCTCTCGATGCTCTATGCGTCGTCGGACACCATCGACCCCAAGGCTCCGGCTACCCGGGGGCAGACGGCGCAGATCCTCTACACGCTCTTTACGGCGGTGGAGCTGCTGACGTATTAACAAGGGGGGGCAGAGGAACATGAAAAAAATCTTATTGTTGGGCACCGGCGGTACCATCGCCTCGGCAGACACCGGGGACGGCCTGACCCCGGGCATGGACGGGGCGGATTTCCTGCGGTATGTCCCGGCCGTCAAAGACCTGTGTCAGGTAGACTGCCTACAGGTGTGCAACATTGACTCCACCAACATGACGCCCCGGCGCTGGCTCCAGCTGGCCCGGGCGGTGGAGGAACACTACGACGGCTATGATGGCTTTGTCGTGAGCCACGGGACGGACACCATGGCCTACACCGCCGCCGCGCTGAGCTGTCTCATCCAGGGCAGCCCCAAGCCCATTGTTCTAACGGGCAGTCAGAAGCCCATCCAAATGGATATCACCGACTCGAAGACGAATCTGCTGGACAGCTTCGCCGTGGCCTGCGACGGGCGCATTCCCGGCGTGACGGTGGTCTTCGGCGGGGCGGTCATTGCGGGCACGCGGGCGCGGAAGACCTACTCCAAGAGCTATGGGGCTTTTTCCAGCATCAACTACCCTGTCCTGGGCGTGGTGCAGGAGGGGCATCTGCTCCCGTACCTCCGCCCCCAGGCAGAGGCGCAGCCTACGTTTTACCATGACTTGGAGACGAATGTCTCCCTGGTGAAGCTCATCCCCGGCCTCTCTCCGGACTACCTGGCCTTTGCCCTGGAACACAGCCGGGGCGTGCTCATCGAGAGCTTCGGCGTGGGCGGCGTCCCCGACGGGGAGGCGGGGGGCTACTATGACCTCATCCGCCGGGCGGAGGCCCAGGGCAAGGCCGTGGTCCTTACGACCCAGGTGCAGAACGAGGGCAGTGACCTGGGCGTTTACCAGGTGGGCCACAGCCTCAAGGCCGATCTGGGCGTGATGGAGACCTATGACATGACGCTGGAGATGGCTGTGGCCAAGCTCATGTGGGCCTTGGCCCAGACGAAGGACCCGGCGGAAGTGACGAAGTTCTTCTATACGCCGGTGGCGAACGATATCCTGCGGGTGCCGGAAACGCGATCACATGGAGGAGAAGAAGATGCCAACCCTTGAATGGATCGGAAAAGACAAGGTGATCAACCACCATCAAGAAGTGCCGTTCCGGGTGTTGGAGCGCAAGTACAGCTTTGATGAAAGCGGCCAGCACGCAGAGGACAACGGCAGCGAAAAATATGATCATCCGGGGTGACAATCTGGAAGCCCTGAAAGCCCTGCTGTCTCGCTACGAGGGCCGCGTCAAGTGCATCTACATCGATCCTCCCTACAACACCGGCAACGAGGGTTGGGTCTACAATGATAATGTCAACGACCCAAAAATCAAAAAGTGGCTGGGGGAAGTCGTCGGCAAAGAGGGCGAAGACCTCACCCGCCACGACAAGTGGCTGTGCATGATGTACCCGCGCCTAAAGCTGCTGCAAAAACTGTTGGCAGATGATGGCGTTATTTTTATCAGCATTGATGACAATGAGCAGTCTAATTTGCGCTTGGCCTGTGATGAAATCTTTGGCGCAAATAATTTCGTCGAATCTATCGTATGG
>CAVCXN010000110.1:0-9947 GCA_963606215.1 uncultured Mycoplasmatota bacterium
TCACTACCCGGAACACTATCTCGCTCGATTGGAAACAGATAATCTACAGAGTGAAGATGACTTTCTAACGGCCGTTCGTAATAAGCGGGCAATTATTATCTATCCTCCTGCTGATAAACAAATCGACAAGAAGGTGAAAGACCTACAGATTAAGGTCGATTTCTGGAATGTCTCCGGTACTTCCGCGGGCAGCTATGCCAACGGTGTCTGTAAAAGCGGCGATGTAACGCTTGAAATGACCGAAATGGGCCTGATCGCCACCCTGCCGGACGGCGCAGACTACACGATTACCGTTTCCGGCGCCGATGCCGGTCAGCTCAGCACGACTTTCTACTCCTATGAAGCCGGTGAACTAGAGCCTGCTCGGAACGAAACGATCGAGCAGCTTCCCGTAACCGATGATTCTTCCTGCACGATTTTCGTGCCCGAAGATGATTACGATGATTTTTATGTGGAAGATGCCGACGGAATCATCTATTATCCGGGAGATGATATTACGCCTCACGTAAACTTCACCGACGTGCCCGCCGGGGCCTACTATGCCGACGCGGTGAAGTGGGCCGTGGCGGAGGGCATCACCAGCGGGACATCCCCCACGACATTCAGTCCGAACAGCAGCTGCACCCGCGCCCAGATGGTCACCTTCCTCTGGCGTGCCGCCGGGTCTCCGGAGCCGGAGTCCGATTATGAACCCTTCCGGGACGTCCCCAAGGATGCCTATTACCGCAAGGCGGTTCTCTGGGCTGCCGGAGAGGGCATCACCAGCGGCACCAGCGCCGCGACCTTCAGCCCCAACGCCACCGTGACCCGTGCCCAGACAGTGACCTTCCTCTGGCGGTGGGAAGGTGAGCCGGAGGCGGACCAGCGCAGCGGCTTCCGGGACGTGCCCGCCGGACAGTATTACAGCGAGGCTGTCGCCTGGGCTGTGGAAGAGGGCATCACGAACGGGACCGGGACCACGACATTCTCGCCGGGACAGACCTGCACCCGCGCCCAGATCGTGACCTTCCTCTGGCGTGATATGGCCTGACCGATGCGAGACCTTCACTCCCCTCTTGCAACCTCCCCCCGGTTGTGATATGATGGAACCTAATCATAAAGTATTTTAAGTAGGACCCGCTGGCCTTTGCTCAGTGGGCAAAGGAACGTAGTTTTATGGAAATCAACGGCATTGAGGTCGAGCTCGACCTCCGATACAGCGAAATGAATCTCTCCCAGGGCATTCTCAAGGCCCTGGATCAAAAAGGCTTCACCATGGCCACCCCCGTCCAGGCCGGGGCTATCCCCTGCTTTAAGGACTGGAAGGACGTGATCGCCAAGGCCCCCACCGGCTCCGGCAAGACGTTTGCCTTCGGCATCCCCATGGTGGAGCACACCGACCCCGAGGGGACCGACGTGACCGGCTTGGTCCTGGCCCCCACCCGGGAGCTGGCGATGCAAATTCAGGACGAGCTGCGCCAGCTGTGCGCCTATCTGCCCGGCATCCGGGTGGCCTGTTTGTACGGCGGCCAGCCCATCGACCGGCAGATCAACGTCCTGAAAAAACGCCCCCAGATTGTCGTCGCCACCCCCGGCCGACTCATGGACCACATGAAGCGCCGCACCGTCCGCCTGCAAAAGGTGGAGACGGTGGTGCTGGACGAGGCCGACCGGATGCTCGACATGGGCTTTATCAAGGATGTGACCCACATTCTGAAGCAAATCCCCCATCGTAAAAATCTGGGCATGTTCTCCGCGACGATTTCCCGGGAAGTCATGGACATCTCCTGGGTCTATCAGCGGGACCCGGTGGAGATCGTCGTCCGCCCCGTGCAGGAAAACCAGCCCAAGATCAGCCAGTTCCGCATCAAAGTGGACATGGGCGGCAAAGTGGACCTGCTGGCCCGCATTCTGGAAAAGGAGCATCTGGAGCGCGTCATTGTCTTCTGCAACACGAAGAACACGACCGACCGCATCACGGGCCTACTCCAGATGAAGGGCATCGCTGCCCAGTGCATCCACGGCGACCTGGGCCAGAAGGTCCGGGAAAAGGTCCTGTCCGATTTCCGCTCCGGCAGCCTGCGGGTGCTGGTGGCGACGGACGTGGCCGCCCGTGGTCTGGACATCGACGATGTGGACGGCGTCATCAATTATGATATCCCCGAAGAGGGGGAATACTATGTCCACCGCATCGGGCGGACCGGCCGCGCCAAGCACCAGGGGAAGGCGTATAACCTCATCTCCTCCGTGACCGACGACGTGCGTCTGGACGGCATCATCCGCAACAACCGCTACGATGTGAAGACCATCACCATCTGAGTTTTCTTTTACTATCTAAAATTAGTATTAACGTGCCTATGACACCATTTCAATTCCCCAAAGCAACCGACGCCGCCTGGGTCAAGCCTCTGCTGAACGCAGAGGGGCTGGCCCTGTGCAACTACAGTTTCCCCGTCCTCTTCTGCTGGCAGCACGCCTATGACTTCCGGTACGCCCGCGAGGGCGACCGCCTGCTCACCCGCCTGACCAGCTCCTTGGGCCACTCCTATCTCTGGCCGGTGGGCGAAGGGGACCCCAAGCCCGCCCTGGATGCCATCACCCAGGACGCCCGGGAGGAGGGCCAGGCCCTGCGCTTCATCGCCCTCACCCAGTACCACAAGAATTGGCTGGAAGCAAATTACCCCGACCGCTTCGCCTTTGAAGAGGCCCGGGACGGCTTCGATTATCTCTATGGCATCGACCGCCTGGCCGACCTGCCCGGCAAAAAGCTCCACGCCAAGCGCAACCACATCCACCGCCTGGACGAAGCCTGTCCCGGCTGGGACTGGGCGCCGATGACCCCGGAAGACATCGCCCCCTGCCTGGCCATGGATGCCGCCTGGCATCAGGAAGCCCTGACCCGCGAAGCCGCCGAAGGCGGCCTGTCCACCCTGGACGACGAGCACCGCGCCTTAGTCCTGGCCCTGGAAAACCGGGAAGCCCTGGGCTTAGACGGTATCGTGCTGCGCTGGCAGAATGAAATTCTGGGCTTCACCCTGGGCGCTTTGCTCACAGAAAATGTCTTCGACGTGCATTTCGAGCGGGCCAGAGGCGACATCCAGGGGGCCTATCCTGCGGTGAACCGCTCCTTTGCCCGGTACGTCCGGGAAAAATATCCCCAGGTCCGTTACCTGGACCGGGAGGATGATATGGGCCTGCCCGGTCTGCGCAAGGCCAAGCAGTCCTATTATCCTGACTATCTGCAAGTTAATTTCAGCGCAGTGGAAATTCGCTGCGAGTTAACATCCCGCCCGGCCACGGAGAGATAACGGACCGTCCTGTCAGCTGTTCCCGGCGGCCCAGCGAACATTGAGAAGGAGGAATCCCCATGATCACCATCCGCCCCGCAGTTCCCGAGGAACTGCCCCAGCTGAAGGACCTTTGGCGCAAATGCTTTGGCGACCCCAGCACCTATGTTGACATTTTCTATCAGAAGTTCTGCCCTGTGGAGCAGGTCCTGGTGGTGGATGAAGTGGGTGAGCTGGATTCCATGGCCGCTATGCTGCCCGGCACCGTCCATCTGCCGGACGGCACCGATATCCCCGTGGGCTATGTCTACGCCCTGGCTACCAACCCCTACATGCAGGGCAAGGGCCACGCCCGCCAGCTGCTCAAGTACGCCGACGAATACCTGCAAAAGCGGGGCGACAAGGCCATGATCCTGGTCCCCGCCTCCCCCTCTCTGCACCGGTTCTTTGAGACCGTGGGCATGGACGAGTGCTTTGCCACCCGGAAGGTGGAGTTCCTCGCCTCCTCCCTCACCGGCGACACCGGCGGCGGCGTCATGACCCCCATTGCCCCCCACGAGTACAACGAGATCCGGGAGCGCTATCTGAAAGATACCTTCCACGTGACCTACAGCGACAACATGATCACCTTCCAGCAGATCGGCAGCCACATGGCCTACGGCGACCTGTATAAGATCGAGGTGGACGGCGAGGTGGGCTGCGCGGCCATCGAGTACGTCCAGAAGCGCCGTCTGCTGGCGAAGGAGCTCCTCATCCCCCACGCCCAGATGGGCAAGGCCGTGGAGACCATCGCCAAGGAGATGGAAGCCTCCCGCTACCACATCCGCACCCCAGCCTTCTGGGACGGTCTGTCCGGCAGCTACACCCAGGCGTTCGGCATGATCAAGTGGTACGACAACAGCCTCCACGCTAAGTACTGCAATACCCAAGACGCCTACCTGGGCCTGGGCTTTGATTGAGCAGCAGTATTTGCTGAAAAATTTCACACAGACAAATCCTCGGAAGAGTGTCGGCTCTTCCGGGGATTTCTATTCCCTGGATTCCGTATCAAACTTTTGCAGCGTCAAAACAGCGGCGCAAACAAGCGATACACCGTCTGCACCACCCTTCTTGGGAAGGAGAGAGTGCGGCAGTCATCCAGGGTGATCTCCTGGCAGACCTCCATGGTCTGCAAAAAGTCGTCCCGGACGGACAGCACCGCTGGGTCCCCACAGAGCCAGACGCCGTTTTCAAACTGCAAATAGAAGCTCCGGTAATCCAGGTTACAGCTGCCCACGGAGGCATAGAGGTCATCCGCCACCACGGTCTTGGTGTGGATGAAGCCGGGGGTGAACTCGAAAATCCTCGCCCCTGCTTCCAGCAGAACAGGATAGTTGGACTGGGTCACGGCGAACACGCCCTTTTTGTCCGGGATATGCGGCGTCATGATGCGCACATCCACCCCCGTCCGGGCGGCGATGCAGAGGGCGGAGGTGATCGTTTCGTCGATGGCCAGGTACGGCGTGGTGATATAGAGGTAGCGCTTGGCCTTGGTGATCATTTGCAGATGCAGGTCTGCTCCGACCGTATCATCGGCATTGGGCGTGTCGGCGTAGGGGACGACGATGCCCCCCGTCGTCTCCAGCGGCGGCAGCTGCCGGGGGCGGAAGAGGCGGAAGTCGGAGTGGGGGTTCTGGTGGTCCCACATGGTGAGGAAAAAGACGCTCAGGCTCCAGGTTGCCTCCCCGCGCAGGCGCAGGGCGTTGTCCTTCCAGTAGCCGAAGCGTTCTTTCCGGTCCACATATTCATCCGCCAGGTTCAGACCGCTGACGTAGCCGGTCACACCGTCGATGACAGTGATCTTCCGATGGTCCCGGTTGTTCTGGTGGATGGACAGCACGGGGACCAACGGCTGAAAGACCCGGCAGAGAATGCCGTGGGCGTGTAAAATGTCTGGATACTTCACGGGCAGCGTGGCGGCGGAGCCGACGCCGTCATAGATCACCCGCACGTCCACACCCTGGGCGGCTTTGCGGGTCAGGACCTCTAAAATCTCATCCCACATGGAGCCTTCGGAAATGATGAAGTATTCCAGAAAGATATAGTCCTGGGCTTTTTCCAGCTCAGCCAGATAGTCTTTCAGAAAGGCTTTGCCGGTGGAGAAATAGGCCGTCTCCGTGTTGGTGTAGGCGGGGCAGAGGGCGGTGTGGCCCAGATACCAGGCTTGCTGCAGGGCGTCCGGGCCGTAGCGCATCAGGTCCGTGGTGGAGAGCGTGGCGGGCAGCTCCCGCTGAAAGGTCTGGCGCGTCTGCTCCCGGTGGTAGTGGGGCCTTCGCGCGCCGCCGAACATGAGGTAGGTCATGCCGCCGATGACGGGCAGCAGGAGGATAGGCACGATCCAGGCCATTTTATAGGCCATTTTTGTCTTGCGCGTGGAGATGAACAGGGCCACCAGCAGGCTGACGGCAAAGCAGGTCCAATACAGGTACACGAAGTATTGTGAGAAGCGGAAGAGCACCACGGCATAGATGGTGAACTGTAGGACGATACTGACCGCCACAGACAACACCCGCTGATGGTGGGGGGAGAAGACTTCGTTGACGGTTTGCTTGTGTTGTTTCATAGAATGCCTCCCCGCATCACTGTATCACAACGTTTTCTTCGCCCAGGAGCTCTCGCAGCTCATCCAGAAGAGCCTGGTGGAGCTGACACCGGGCCCCCAGGCGGCGGCCGGTGGCGGAGAGGTAGAGGACGGCCGGTTGGTTGCCGGGGAAGAGTGCGAAGAGGTTTTTGACCCGTTGGAAGCGGGGGTCGTTCTCGTTGTCAAAGCGGAGGTAGAGCTTGCCGTGCAGGGCCGTCTGGCCTGTGGGACACATGGGCTGGTCGGGGACCTGACTCAGGGGCGTGACCCGGTCGCACATGAGCTGAGGGGCCTTTTCGTCCCGGACGGAGATGCGGCCATAGACCAAGATAGGCATGTTGACCTGTAAGTAATTCCCGCTCTCTTCCAGCACCCGGGAGAAGGCCAGCAATTCCATGGAGCCGGTGTCGTCTTCCAGGGTGACGTAGGCCATAAGGGAGTTGTTCTTCGTGGTCTTGGTCTTGGCGGCGGAGACGACCCCGGCCAGGGTGATGCGCTGGCCATCCTGGAAGCGGGTGGGGCCCTCCGGCTGGGCAAAGTCCTCCAAGATGCTGGCGATGGGGACGGCCCCTTGGTTTTTTGCTGTCTCCCGGTACTGGTCCATGGGGTGGCCGGAGAGATAGAGTCCGGTGATGTCCTTCTCCATGGTCATGAGCTCCTGGGCGGAAAACTCCTCAATATCCCGCAGGACCAGCTCGACTGTCGGCTCACTGCCGTCTTCCGTCTGGGAGAAGAGGTCGAACTGCCCCTCTAAATTCTTGCGCTTGTTCCGGTTCAGGCTGTCGAGATGCTGCTCGTAAGCGTCCAGCAGCTGCGAGCGGCGCAGGCCCATCGCATCAAAGGCCCCCGCCCGGATGAGGCTTTCCAGCACCCGTTTGTTCATGTCCCGGTCCAGCATCCGCTTGCAGAAATCCGGAAAAGACGTGAAGGGACCGTCGGCCTCCCGGCTGGCTAAGATAGCGTTGGTAAAGCCCCGGCCCACGCCCTTCAGAGCGGCCAGGCCGAAGCGAATGTCCTGCCCGGCCACGGTGAAGTCCGAGCCAGACTCGTTGATGTCCGGGGGCAGCAGGCGAATGCCCAGGCTGCGGCACTCGGCGATATACTCCGCGATCTTATCCTGAGAATCCAGCACGGAGGTCAGCAGCGCGGCCATGTACTCCCGGGGGTAGTGACACTTGAACCAGGCTGTCTGATAGGCGACGATGGCGTAGCACACGGCATGGGCCTTGTTGAAGGCGTAGTTGGCAAAGTCTGTGATCTCATCGTAAATGCTCTCGGCCACGTCCTGGGGGATACCGTTGGCAGAGCAACCGGCGATGTTCCGCTCCGGGTCCCCGTGCAGGAAGGCTTCACGCTCCCGCTGGATATCCTTCAGCTTCTTCTTGGACATGGCCCGCCGGACCATATCGGCCTGCCCCAGGGAGTACCCGGCCAAGCGCCGGAAAATTTCAATGACCTGCTCCTGGTAGACGATACAGCCGTAGGTGTTGGAGAGGATGGGTTCCAGCGTCGGGTGCTTGTAGCTTACGCTGGCGGGGTCGTGCTTCGACGCGATGAAGCGGGGAATGGAGTCCATCGGACCCGGGCGATACAGGGCAATGATAGCTGTGATATCTTCAATATCTTTGGGCTTGAGGCCCACGCACACGCCGGTCATGCCCGCCGATTCCATCTGGAACACGCCGCAGGTGCGGCCATCGGACAGCATTTGGAACGTTTCGGGGTCGTCGTCCGGGATGGTCCGCAGGTCAAAGTCCGGGGTGTGGGTGCGGACCATCTGAATGGCATCGTCCAGCACCGTCAGATTTCGCAGGGCCAGGAAGTCCATTTTTAACAGGCCCAGCTCTTCCAGCGTGGTCATGGTGTACTGCGTGACCACGGCTTCGTCGTTCTTTGCCAGGGGGACGTAAGTATCGACCGGGTTTCGGGTGATGACAACCCCGGCGGCGTGGGTGGAGGCGTGGCGGGGCATCCCCTCCAACCCCTTGGCCGTGTCGATGATTTTCTGGACGGTGGGGTTGCTCTCATACATCTCCCGCAGGGGCTTGGAGAGGGTGAGGGCGGCGTTGAGCGTCATGTGCAGGGAGTTGGGGACCTGCTTGGCGATGGCGTCCACCTCTGCATAGGGGACGTTCAGCGCCCGGCCCACGTCTCGAATCGCGCCCTTGGCGGCCATGGTCCCGAACGTGACGATCTGGGCGACGTGGTCACTGCCATATTTCCGGTTCACATAGCTGATGACCTCTCCGCGGCGGCGGTAGCAGAAGTCCACGTCGATATCCGGCATGGAGACGCGCTCGGGGTTCAGAAACCGTTCGAAGTACAGGGAGTACTTCATGGGGTCCACGTCGGTGATATCCATGCAGTAGGCCACCATGGACCCGGCAGCAGACCCACGCCCCGGACCCACGGGAATGTCATGGGACTTGGCGTAGCCGATGAAGTCCGAAACGATGAGGAAATACTCGACAAACCCCATCCGGCGGATCATGGCCATCTCGTACTCCAACTGCTTTTCATATTCCTCGCTGCCATCGGGGTAGCGGCGGGCAAACCCGGTGCGGCAGAGATGTTCAAAATAGGCGTCGCCGTCGTCCCAGCCCTCGGGGAGCTTGAATTCTGGCAGGTGATAGACGCCAAACTGGAAGTCTACATTGCATTCTTCCGCGATCTTGGCGGTGTTTTCCAAAGCCTCCGGCCAGTCTGGGAAGAGGGCGGCCATCTCGTCCTCGGACTTGAGGTAGAACTCCTGCGTCTCAAACCGCATCCGGGTGGGGTCGTCTACCGTCCGGCCCATTTGAATGCACATGAGCACGTCCTGAATGCCCGCGTCCTGGCGGGTGAGATAGTGAGCGTCGTTGGTCGCCACGAGCGGGATGCCCGTCTCTTCATGCAGTTGGATGAGACCACGAATGACCTCCCGCTGCTGGGGGATGCCGTGGTCCTGCAACTCTAAATAGTAGCTGTCCGCGCCGAACAAATCCCGCATTTTCAGCGCATGGTCCTTGGCTCCGGCGTAGTCCCCGGCCAGCAATAGCCGGGGCAGCTGTCCGGCGAGGCAGGCGGAGAGGGCGATGATGCCCTCGTGGTACTGCTCCAGCAGCTCCCAGTCCACCCGGGGCTTGCTGTAAAAGCCCTCAGTGAAGCCACGGCTGACCAGGGCGGAGAGATTGCGGTAGCCTGTCTCGTTCCGGCAGAGCAGAACGAGGTGATAGGGCCGGTCGTCAATCTCATGGACCCGGTCGAACCGGGTCCGGGGGGCGACGTAAACCTCACAGCCGATGATGGGCTTGATGCCCTCGGCCTTGGCCGCCTTGTAAAAGTCCACCGCCCCGTACATGACGCCGTGGTCGGTGACGGCAATGGCCGTCTGGCCCAGCTCCTTGGCTCGGGCCACCAGGCCGGGGATCCGGCAGGCCCCGTCCAGCAGGCTGTATTCTGAGTGAACGTGAAGATGGACAAAAGACATAGGCTTACTTTCCTTCCTGCCGCATTTCCTCCAAAATTTCCACGGCGGTCACGATGAGCACGTCGCAGCGGTTGGTCAGGCCCAGGTCAGCCGCGGCGGGGGTGCCCCCGTTGGCCTTGACCTCGGTCTTCAACAGGGTCTGACATCGCAGGTCGCCGAACTTCTCTTTGAAGCGGCGCTGAAACTCCTTCGCCAGCGCCCCGGTCCGGCGCTTGCTGCCGACGGGGTCCTCTGCATCCACAGGGGTCAGCATCCCCAACGTCATGATCGCCCCGGCAATGGCCCCGCACAGCTCGCCCGTCTGTGCCCCGGCCCCGAAGCCGCCGCCCATGTCAAAGCTGGTCTGTTCGGAAAGGCCCGTCACGTCGCTGAAGCTGGCCAGCACAGCCTGGCAGCAGTTGAACCCCTTGTGATGGTACTCGGCGGCACGTTCATATCTGGTCATGGTAGTGTTCTCCTTGTATTATAGAGTAGTAGTTTTTAGAGCCCGTCTCAAAGGGGCTTGTGCTACACTGTAAGGGATGCTGTGGATTGGTTGAGACCTCCTACCGCAAGACGGTTCAACAAAGGCTCCAACCACAGCCCTTTACAG
>CAVCXN010000111.1:0-6158 GCA_963606215.1 uncultured Mycoplasmatota bacterium
GGAGCAGAAGTACTACCGCACCCACTCCGGCTGGGTCGGCGGTCTGAAGGAGACCCAGTACAGCAAGCTCATGAAGGATAAGCCCGAGCTGGCGATGAAGCTGGCTGTTCGCGGCATGATGCCCCGGAACATCATCACCAAGGACTCCCTGACCCGCCTGAAGATTTTCCGCGGTGCTGAGCACATCCACGCCGCCCAGAAGCCCGAACTGTGGGCCGCAGAATAAGGAGGAACAAGACTATGTATAAGAGCAAGAAGCCTTACCATTACGGCACCGGCCGCCGGAAATCCTCCGTGGCCCGCGTGCACCTGTTCCCCAACGGCACCGGCAGCATCACCATCAACGGCCGTGACATCGACGATTACTTTGGTCTGGAGACCCTGAAGCTGATCGTTCGTCAGCCCCTGGACACCACCGACCTGCTGGGCAAGGTGGACATCGTTGCCACCGTCACCGGCGGCGGCGTGTCCGGCCAGGCCGGCGCCATCCGCCACGGCATCTCCCGCGCTCTGCTGGAGATGAACGCCGAGTATCGTCCCGCTCTGAAGGCCGCCGGTTTCCTGACCCGCGACCCCAGAATGAAGGAGAGAAAGAAGTACGGTCTGAAAGCAGCCCGTCGCGCACCGCAGTTCTCCAAGCGCTGATTTTACAACGTATCAACCGCAAACTCCCAGGAATCGGTATGGTTCCTGGGAGTTTTTTCTATCTTTTTTAATCAAGCTGGCCCCCCTGCCGTTTTCCAATATCTACGCCGCCCAAAAGCGGCTTCACACCGCGCCGGATCTTCTGCTGATCCAGGAAGATCACTTGCTCCAAACCAAAATTTAACACAACCACGGTGGTTCTCTTTCCCCTTCTGGGCTACAATAGGCTTGTCAAAAAGAATTCAAACGAACACAACACCACGGGCCGGGCGGCCCGGAAGGGAGGAGCTATCATGCAAAACTTACTCACCAAAAAAGGCTTCATCTGCGACATGGACGGCGTCATTTACCACGGCAACCGTCTCCTGCCCGGCGTGCGGGAATTTGTCGCCTGGCTCCAGAAGGAACACAAGAAATTCCTCTTCCTCACCAACAACAGCGGCAAGACTCAGCGGGAATTACAGTCCAAGCTCTCCCGCATGGGCCTGGACATCGACGAAAAGCATTTTTACACCAGCGCCCTAGCCACCGCCAAGTTCATCGCCGATCAGATGCCCGGGGCCAGAGCCTTCGTCATCGGGGAACCCGGCCTACTCAACGCCCTGTATGAGCAGGGCATCACATTTGACGATGTGGCCCCCGATTATGTCATCGTGGGCGAATCCCTCAGCTACACCTATGAAAACATCTGCCGGGCCGTGCGCTTTGTCCAGAACGGTGCCCGGCTCATCGGCACCAACAGCGACCTGACCGGACCCACGGAGCAGGGCCTCGTCCCCGCCTGCCGTGCGCTGGTCGCCCCCATTGAGCTGGCCACGGGCAAGGCCGCCTATTACGTCGGCAAGCCCAACCCCCTCATGATGCGGACGGGCCTGAACATCTTGGGCTGTCACTCCCAGGACACCGCCATCATCGGCGACCGGATGGACACGGACATCGTCGCCGGCATCGAGTGCGGCCTGGACACCGTCCTCGTTCTCTCCGGCGTCACCCACCGGGAGGAGATCGACCACTTCCCCTATCGCCCCCGGCTGGTTCTCGGCGGGGTGGGTGAGATTCCTGCCGCAAAAGGCTTGCCAAGTGCCGCTTCCGCCTGTATAATAGACAAAGACCCTGGGCAAACTCCCCAGGGCGCACCTGACAGTAAGGGCCAGCCGCCCTGCCTGAAAGGGGCAGCCAAGTGATCTGAACCGACCCCAAGGCCGCACCCTGCCCAGGTGCGGCCTTTTTCTATTTTCTGATATCGAGTTAAAAGAGGTGTTTTAATATGAAAACCAGAGTTGCTGTCCTGGCCATCATCGTGGAGGACGCCGCGTCCGTCCCCCAGCTCAACGACCTGCTCCATGAAAACAGCGAGCATATCATCGGGCGCATGGGCATCCCCTACCGGGAGAAGAAGATCAACGTCATGTCCGTAGCCGTAGACGCCCCCCAGGACGTGACCTCCGCCCTCACCGGCAAGATCGGTGCCCTGCCCGGCATCAGCGTCAAGACCGCGTTTTCCCAGTTTGAGAGTGATGAATAACCAAGAACTCTTTTCCCTCATTGACAAGCTGGCGCGATGTCATCAGCTGACCGAGGCCGAGTATGCCGCCCTGATCCGTCACCGCACCCCGGAAACCGCCGCGCGTCTGGCGGAACTGGCCCGGGCCGCCCGGGAGGAAATTTACGGTACGGAAGTCTATACCCGGGGCCTCATTGAGGTCAGCAACTTCTGCCGCAACGACTGCTACTACTGCGGCATCCGCCGCTCGAATCAAAGCTGCGACCGCTACCGGCTCTCGGACGAGGATATTTTAGCCTGCTGTGCCGAGGGCTACCGGCTGGGCTTTCGCACCTTCGTGCTCCAAGGGGGCGAGGACGGGGCCTTTTCCGTCCCCCGCGTGTGCGCCCTCATCCGGGCCATCAAGTCCGATTACCCCGACTGCGCCGTGACCCTCTCCCTGGGGGAGATGGAGCGGGCCGATTACCAGGCCCTCTACGACGCCGGGGCAGACCGCTACCTGCTCCGCCACGAGACGGCAGACCCGGAGCATTACGCCGCCCTGCACCCCCCGACTTTATCATTTCAACACCGCATCCAGTGCCTGCGGGACCTGAAAGAGATCGGCTATCAGGTGGGCTGCGGCTTTCTCGTCGGCTCCCCCGGCCAGACGCCGGAAATTCTCGCCAAGGATCTGAAGTTCGTGGAGGAATTTCACCCCGCCATGTGCGGCATCGGGCCCTTCATCCCCCAGCAGGACACCCCCCTCCGGGACGAAGCCCCCGGCACGGCTGAGCTGACGGTTTACCTGCTGTCGATCTTACGCCTTATCCAGCCCAATTTACTGCTCCCTGCCACCACTGCTCTAGGTACCATCCAACCCAACGGCCGGGAGCTGGGCTTGGCGGCCGGGGCCAATGTTGTGATGCCCAACCTCTCCCCTCTCTCCGTCCGGAAGAAATATGCGCTGTACGACGGGAAGATCTGCACGGGGGAAGAGGGGGCGCAGTGCGTGGGGTGTCTACAAGGCCGCGTCGCCTCCGTCGGCTATACCCTCGTCTCTTCCCGCGGCGACATCCGCACGATCTAACCAGAAAGGACAGATATACCATGGCAATCTACGACCCCAGATCTCTTCACGCCGAAGAGTTCATCAACCACGAAGAAATTTTAGCCACCCTCGCCTACGCCCAGGAGCACAAGAACGACGTGGCTCTCATCGACGCCATCCTCGAAAAGGCCCGTCCCAAGCCCACCAGCGGTGGCGTGCATTGCGAGGGTCTGACTCACCGGGAAGCGGCGGTGCTGCTGGCCTGTGAGATTCCCGAAAAAATTCAGGAGATGTACCGCCTGGCCGAAGAGATCAAACTGGCCTTTTACGGCAACCGCATCGTGATCTTTGCGCCCCTGTATCTGTCCAACTACTGCGTGAACGGGTGCGTCTACTGTCCCTACCATCTCAAGAACAAACATATCACCCGGAAAAAGCTGACCCAGGATGAGATTCGAGAGGAAGTCATCGCCCTCCAGGATATGGGCCACAAGCGCCTGGCTATCGAAGCGGGCGAGGACCCTGTGAATAACCCCATTGAGTACATCCTGGAATGTCTGGAAACCATCTACAGCGTGAAGCACAAGAACGGCGCCATTCGCCGCGTCAACGTGAACATCGCCGCTACCACGGTCGAGAACTACCGCAAGCTCAAGGACGCGGGCATCGGCACCTACATTCTCTTCCAGGAGACGTATCACAAGCAGAGCTACGAGGCCCTGCACCCCACCGGCCCCAAGCACAACTACGCCTATCACACAGAAGCCATGGACCGGGCCATGGAGGGCGGCATCGACGACGTGGGCCTGGGCGTGCTGTTCGGGCTGGAAGGGTATCAGTATGAGTTTGCCGGGCTGCTCATGCACGCCGAGCATCTGGAAGCCACCCAGGGCGTGGGGCCCCACACCATCAGTGTGCCCCGCGTGAAAAAGGCCGACGATATTGACCCCTCCGCCTTTGACAACAGCCTCAGCGACGAGCTGTTTGAGAAAATCATCGCCTGCATCCGCATCGCCGTGCCCTACACCGGCATGATCATCTCCACCCGCGAGGGTCAGGCCGTCCGGGAAAAGGCCCTCAAGCTGGGCATCTCCCAGGTCAGCGGCGGCTCCCGCACCTCCGTCGGCGGCTACACCGAGGAGGAGCGGCCCCATGACTCCGAGCAGTTTGACGTGTCCGACCAGCGCTCCCTGGACGAGGTCGTTCGCTGGCTCATGGAGCAGGACCATATCCCCTCCTTCTGCACCGCCTGCTACCGCGAAGGGCGCACCGGCGACCGCTTCATGGCCCTGTGCAAGAGCGGCCAGATCCTCAACTGCTGCCACCCCAACGCCCTGATGACCTTGGAGGAATACCTCGTGGACTACGCCGCCCCCCAGACCAAGGCCGTGGGCGACGCCCTCATCGAGCGGGAGTTACAGCGCATCCCCAAGGAGAAGGTACGGAACATCGCCAAGCAGCACATTGAGGATATCCGCAACTCTAACCGGAGAGATTTCCGCTTCTAATTCTTACGCCCGCAGCGTATACCCCTCCCCCTTCAAAACAACGAGGCCCTGAGTCACGAGGGCGTCCAGGCTGGTCTGCACCGCCTGGGCGCTCAGGCCCAGGGCCTTTTGCAGCGTCTCGGCTCCGGCGGTGATATGGTCAGTGAGGTACTCGATGAGCTGCTGGCGGATCAATTCCTCCGGGGTGAACTCCCGGCGGGGCAGGGGCAGGGAGAAATTGGTCACACCTGCCTGAAAGCCCTCGCTCAGGACCGGGGGCCGCCAGCCCTGCCGCGCCCAGAGGGTATAGATGCCCCGCAAGCCCTGGCCGGTGCCCGTGCCCAGGCGGACGAGAGAAAAAAGCTGGGTCAGGCCCCGGTTTCGGGGGTCGGCGGCAACGCCTGCCTTGGCTTTCTCCGGCGGCACCCGGAGCAGACCGCCGTTGGTGACGGTCAGGGCCGTGTCTGTCCGCAGGATGTGTAATCCGCCCCGGCTGAAATAGTCGGCGTGGAGGATGGCGTTTAAGACCGCCTCCCGCATGGCCCCGGCTAAGACCGCCCGTTCTCCCGGCCCCCGGGCCAAAAGCGCGGAGACGGCCCCCAGACGACGGGAGACTAAGAGATAGAACCCAAAGAGATTTTCCGGCGAACCGGGGTGCAGGGTGGAGAGGGTGAAGCCCGTGTCCGCCTCCTGATACTCCAGGCGGAAGTGGGGGAAGACCTCCCGCAGGGGCCGGCGCTTGCCCAGGAGAAGCAGTCCCGCTAAGGTCGGGTGCTGCTCCCCCGTGTGCCCCG
This sequence comes from uncultured Mycoplasmatota bacterium, assembly GCA_963606215.1. Taxonomy (GTDB): domain Bacteria; phylum Bacillota; class Clostridia; order Oscillospirales; family Oscillospiraceae; genus Evtepia. The sequence continues at coordinate 5,461 of CAVCXN010000111.1, forward strand.
GGCCGACCAGACCGGCGGCAGGCAGGAACTGCTTGTCCGGCAGATAGTTCCAGGGGTGTTCCGGGCGGCGCAGGGCCAGCAGCTCCCGGTACTGCCGCAGGCTGTCCGGGGAGAGGTCGTCGGGGGTGCGGCCTTCCAGCACCGCCAGGTCTGCCGGGGTGTCGTCCCGGTCCCGGAGCATAGCTCGGACCTCGTCGGGGGAACAGTGATAGTCCCCCTCCCCGTCTCTTCGATAGGCCCCGGTGAAAGGGCTGTCTCCAATATACACGGGCCGCTGGTGCCGCCCCGCCCGGGGGACGGTGATGACGAGGATTTCTTTCCCCTCGATGGTGTGCAGGGCCACGTCCTCCTGGGTGAGGATATTGGCGCTGACCTTGCTGGGATCGTTGACCGTCTGCCAGAAGATTTTGACGTACCCCGGCCCGTCGGGGATGCCGGTGACGCGGAGTTCTTTTTCCCGGCTCTCTTCCACGCCCAGTAAAATGAGGCCGCCGATGGTGTTGGCGAAGGCCGAGTATGTCTCCCACAGGCTGTGCGGAAAGCCTCCGGCGGCTTTCTTGGCCTCGATGCGGTTGTTCTCCCGGTACCGGGCAATGTTTTCCAGGTCGATCATGACAGGCGTCCTCCCTCGTGTTGTTGTCTCTATGATAGGGGCAAAATTGTCTCTTGTCAATTTGCCGTTCTCTTTCGTATAATAA
>CAVCXN010000111.1:6247-23844 GCA_963606215.1 uncultured Mycoplasmatota bacterium
TTCACCCTCTCCAACGGCGTCACCATCCCCTGCCCCGGCTTCGGCACCTACCTCATGCCCGAGGAACCGGCCACCGTAGACGCCATCGTACAAGCCCTCCGCCTGGGCTACCGGCACATCGACACCGCCTCCTTCTACGGCAACGAAGCCTGTGTCGGCGAGGCGATCCGGGCCAGCGGCCTGCCCCGGGAAGAAATTTTTGTGACCAGTAAAGTCTGGAACACCGACCGGGGCTATGCGCCCACCCTGGCCGCCTTTGAGAAGACCATGACCAATCTCGGCCTGGACTACTTAGACCTCTACCTCATCCACTGGCCCGCCGCCGCAGACAAGTATGAGAATTGGGAGGACGTGAACCGTGAAACATGGCGGGCCCTGACGGAGCTGTATCAGACCGGCCGCGTCCGGGCCATCGGCGTGTGCAACTGCAAGCCCCACCACCTCAAGGCTCTGTTGGACGGCCCTGTAAAGCCGATGGTCAATCAAATCGAGCTGAACCCCGGCTGGCAGCAGCGGGAGACGGTGGCCTTCTGCGCCCAGCACGATATTTTAATCGAAGCCTGGAGTCCCCTGGGCCGGGGCCGCGTGTTGGGCCACCCCCTGCTGGCTGAGCTGGGCGAGAAGTACGGCAAGACCCCCGCACAGATCTGCCTGCGCTGGTGCCTGGAGAAGGGCTATCTGCCCCTGCCGAAATCCGTGACGCCCAGCCGCATCGAAGAAAACCTCAATGTCTTCGACTTCGCCCTCACCCCGGAGGATATCGCGAAGCTCGACGCCCTGCCCCCCTTTGGGGAATCCGGACGGGACCCGGACAACGTACCCTTCTGAACATGACCTAACAAGGACAAGAAAAGCTCGCCGACCGGCGAGCTTTTCTTGCTTTCTTTAAAATGTACTGATGGGAATATCCGGGTCCTCTCCCGTTTTCTCAATGGAGAGGATGGTCACATCATAGGCATAGTTCTCGTTGACTTGGATACGCACCGTATCCCCCACGCGCCTGCCCATGAGAGCCTTGCCCACCGGGGACTCCTTGCTGATGAGGCCCTTCAGCGCGTCCTGGCGAAGGGTGGTGACGAGCTGAATCGTCTCTTCGTCGCCGTCCTCATCTTGGAACGTCACCTTGTCGAAGAGGGCCACACCGTCGTCCTGGTCATTGCGCTCGATGACCACGGCGGTCTTGATCATGTTCTGCAAGTAGCGAATGCGGCTGTCGTTGCGGTTCTTCTCCCGCTTGGCGGCCTTGTACTCAAAGTTCTCGCTCAGGTCGCCGAAGGAACGGGCGACCTTCACCTCTTCGATGAGCTTCGGCCGCAGGTCGTGGATGCGGTGCTCCAGCTCCGCCTGCATTTTGTCGATGTCTACCTGGGTCAGTTCGTCATGCATAAGCCATACGCCTCTTTGTTCTTTGGGATGGCTCTATTCTACCACGGCCAGCGGGACGGGGCAAGGGGCTTATGACACCAGAAGGGGCGGCATGGCGACCCAATGTTCCTCCCCCTGCTCCAGATCGGGGGAAAGCTCCCACATCTCTTCTGTGAATAAGCGCTCATCTGTCTGCGAGAGACGAACGTGATAGTTGACGGCATACCGCCCGGAGACGGGCGTGATGCGGTCAATATGCGCATCTACCAGAACGCAATCTGGGACGATCTCTCCCCACTGCGCCTGGTATTCCGCCACACGTTGGGCCACGGCGTCCTGGGCCCGGACGATCACGCCATCGGGCAGAGCCACTGCTTCCTTGGGGAGCATGGCGGTCAGATATTGGTTATTGGCCGTCCAGCCCGACCAGGGACTTGTCTCCGTGGCTACGCCGGGATAGGTCCAACCCACAGCCACGCCGCCGATCAGCAGCACAGCCAGAACCGCCGCCACGCGTGTTTTGGTGCGGGAAACAAGGAACTGGACCCGCGTCTTCACCTCCGGCTGACTTCCGATGAGGGTCGCCGTGTTCAGGAAGAACTTCGGTCCGGGGCTGCACGTCATGGCCAGCAGGGTCCGGCCATAGGCCGCGCGTTGCCCCTCCCCCAAGCTGCGGATCGCGCCCGCGTCGCAGGCCGTCTCACTGTCCCGGCGGGACAAGATGGCCGCCCACCAGACCAGGGGGTCAAACCAGTGCACTGCCAGGCAGACGCCCCGCAGAAGGGACCAAATCAGGTCCCCGTGGCGGAAATGCGTCTCCTCGTGGGCGAGCACATGGCGCAGTCTTTCTTCGTCGTCTATAACATCCGGGGTCAGATAGATGGCCGGACGGACCAGACCAAACAAGCAGGGGGACGGGATGGCGTCGGTCATGTAAACCGGCAGGAAACTCCCGGTCCCTTCCACCCGTTCCCGGGTCTTCCGCAGGCGGAGGGCCAAGCGGAGCTCCACATACAGGAGCCAGGCCCCCACCAGAATGCCCCCGATCGCCCAAAGGCTGGGCAGCAGCTTCGGTGGGCCAGGAATGATCTCCCCGGTGGGATGATCGGGCGTAAAGGCGATATCCACCCCGGAAAGGGCCGGTGCCGCCTGGGTTTCATTTTGAACGATACTCGTTGATTGGGTCGATTCGGATGTCAGGCCCCAGTTCGCCACGCTCCACCCGGCGGCCCCGATGCCCACCGGCAAAAGAAGCCGGACGAGCACGGGCAGCCAGATGGCATAGCGCAGGGTAGGGCCGAGTTTTTTGGCCAGCCCCAGCCGCAGGGCCAGGGTCACGGCCAGCAGGATCGCGCAGCTGAGCAGCCAGTTACGCATGGTCCTCGCCCTCCAATCCTTTCAGCAGCTCATAGAGCTGGTCAAGCTCCTCCTTGGGCAGGGCCTCTTTTTTGTTCAGGCAGCTGACCATCAGGGTCACGCTGCCCCGGTAGGCCCGCTGGAGGAAGTTCTTTGCCTCGATCAGGGAGGCGTCCTCCCGGGAGAGCAGGGCGGTGAAGATCTTCCGGCCCTTACCCTTTTCAGCGCGGACGTAACCCTTGTCTTCCAGGCGGCGCAGGAAGGTCAGGGCGGTGCTGCGGCTCCAGGTGTTGCGCTCTTGGGTCCACTCCCAGACCTCGCGGCCGCTGCGGGGAGATTTCTCCCACAGGCACTCCATGATGAGCCATTCGGCCTCGGTGAGGTACATCTTGCGATCAGACTTTTTGTATGCCATGGTGTTCCCTTCTTTCTGTCTATCGTTGTAAGCAGAGTATAGCATGGTTGTTTGTTTTTGTCAACAGACTTTCGGTATGACGGAAGCTCTTCCCTCTCTTGTAATCCCCCCAAAAATACGCTATACTAAAGTATCCTAAAATCCACCGAAAAACGGAGGCAGCGGCTATGTTTGGACGCAAAAAGAAACAGCAGAAAAAGGAAGAACACCGTCAGGCCGTGCGAAAGGGTCTGATCTTCTGGCTCCCCGGCGGGTCGTCCCGCATCGACGTGTACCTGGACTACTGCGTGGTCCGGTGCCTGGGCAAGACAAAGCTGCCGGAGAAGGAGCGGGTCATCCCCTTTAACGACGTGAAGGATGTCATCTACACCCCCGCTACCCCCTCGCGGATGGCGAGCTTGCAGCTCATCACCAAGCAGATGCCCGACGTGAAGCGGAGCTACTGGTACGCCTATGAGAACAACCTCATCGTCGTCCACCCCAACAACGAGAAGCTGGCGAAAAATATCCGCGCCTACATTCTGAACCCCAAGGGTTCCGATGTGGTGCCCCCCGAGTACTTAAACCTCCTCTGGAAAGAGGAAAAGCAGCGCCGCCGCGAAGAGGCCGAGGCCAAGGAAAAGGCCGAGCAGGAGGCCAAAGAACAGGCCAAGGCCGAAAAAGCCGAGGTCCAATCTGACCCCCAAGCGGAGCCCGCGCCCAGCACAGAACCCCAGGCCGAAGCCGCCCCCGCCCCCGGCGCAGAACCCGAGAAACCAGAAGAAAAGGACGCAGAATAACATGCCTTACTCCCACCTGTTCTCCCCCGGCCGCATCGGAAACCTGCACCTGAAAAACCGCGTCGCCATGACCGCCGCCTCCGCCTCCCTCTCGGAGCCGGACGGCCGCATGACCGAGGCGATGCTGGCCTATTACGAAGCCCGGGCCAAGGGCGGCGTGGGGCTGATCATCACGGAAATGGTCTGCGTGGATGAGCAGCGGGGCGTCCTCTTCCCCCGGGAGCTGAACGCCGCCCGGGACGAGAACATCGACGCCTTCCGCGCTCTGGCCGACCGCCTGCACCCCTACGGCGCGAAGGTCTTCGCCCAGCTCTTCCACCCCGGCGCCAACGCCGACCCGAAGCTCAACCCCCTCCCCCTCGTCTCGGCCAGCCCCGGGCGGGGGAAGAAACGTGGTCAGGCAGAAGAAGCCAGCCGTGAAACCATCCACGCCATTGTGGAAAACTTCGGCCAGGCAGCCCACAGAGTTCAGCAGGCGGGCTTCGACGGCGTTGAAATCCACGCCGCCCACCACTATTTTCTCCACAGCTTCCTCAGCCCCGTCACCAACCACCGGACGGACGAATACGGCGGGAGCTTGACAAACCGCGCCCGCATTCTGCAGGAGATCGTGCAGAGCATCCGCGCCCACTGCGGCCCGGACTTCCCCCTGATGGTCCGCCTCTCCCTGGAGGAATACATCGGCCCCAAGGGATATCATGCCGACACGGGCCTCAAGCTCTGCCAACTGCTGGAATCCTGGGGGGTGGACGCGCTGAACGTCTCCGCCTCCGGCACGGACAGCAAGGGCAGCCAGAGCGTAGAACCCATGCCCTATCGCCAGGGCTGGCGGAAGCATCTGCCGTGGCTGGTGAAGCAGACGGTATCTATCCCCGTCCTGGCCGTGGCCCTCATCCGGGACCCGGCCTTTGCCGAGCAGCTCATAGCCGACGGGGTCTTAGACTTCGCCGCCTCCGCCCGGGCGCACCTGGCCGACCCCAACTGGGCGCAAAAAGCCTTTGCCGGGCGGGAGGAAGATATCCTCCCCTGCATCTCCTGCATGGCCTGCTTCGCCAAGTTCGACGTGGAGGGGCACATCACCTGCGCCGTGAACCCCGAGACAGGCTACGAAGCCCAGCTCCCGCCCCTGCCCCAGGATGGGGACGGGCGTCTCGTTATAGTCTTAGGCGGCGGACCGGCGGGACTCGAAGGCGCTTGGGTGGCCGCCCGGCGGGGGTTCCGGATGGTTCTGTTTGAGAAAGAAGAGGTCCTGGGCGGACAGCTCAACCTCGCCGCCCTCGCCCCTGGGAAAGATAAGATTCACTGGTTATTAAACAGCCTTACCCGCCGCTGTCAGCAGGCAGGGGTCGAACTGCACACCGGCCGCGCCCCTACCCTGGAGGAGCTGAACGCGCTGGCCCCCTACGCCATCCTGGACGCCACCGGCGGCCTGCCCACCGTACCCAGCAGCATCCCCGGCGCCCAGGACAGCCCCCTCGTCTGCACCCCGCCGGATATTTTGACGGGGAAACTTCAGCCCCGGGGAGAGGTCATCGCCGTCATCGGCTCGGGCATGACGGGCCTGGAAACCGCCGAACTCCTCTCCGCCCCGGAGAAGGACAACGCCGTACTCGTCATCGAAGCCGCTCCGCGCCTGGCACCCGGTGTTTACGGCTCCAACCGCAACGCCGTCACAGCAGTTCTGGATCTGAACAACGCCGTCTGTCTCACCAGCCGGGCCTTGACCCGAGTGGGCCGCGACCGCATCTACCTCACCGACCCCCAGACGGGAGAGGAGTATGTTTATCCGTGTCAACGGGTCGTCCTGGCCCTGGGCACCACGCCGACAAAGCCCTATGGAGCAGACTTAGAAACGGTGTGCTCCCGCGTGCTCTCGGTGGGTGATGCCGAACAGAGCGGCATGATCTGGGACGCAGTGCATGGAGGATACCACGCCGCGAGAGAAATTTGACAACAGAATTTGGACAGCAAAAAGCAGCCGTTTTTTCACGGCTGCTTTTCTTGCATTGGTATGGTGTTATTCATCCCAGAGCTTCCATTCCGCCACGTCACACTGCCCCTTGCTGTTATCTCCGACCGCCAAAACGCGGCCATCGGCACACAGCGCAACGGTGTGCCGCTCTCCGGCGGCGACGGCGCGGACGTTGGTCCAAGGCTCCACCTGGCACTGTCCATACTGGATATCGCCGGAGGCCAGCACTGTCCCGTCCTGTTTCACAGCGACGGTGTGGTAGGGTCCGACGGCCACGGCGGTGAGGTCTGTCCAGTCCAGGACCCCGGGGGCGATGAAACCGTCGGCCTGGAGCAGACGACCGTCCGACCGCAGGCCCAGGCTGTGCATGTGCCCGGCAGCAATGGCGGTGATGTCCTGCCAGTGCTCCACGGCGCAGGTGCCGAACATGCCCTGTCCGGCGGCGAAGACGGTTCCGTCCTGGCACAGGCCCAGGGTGTGGTCCATTCCGGCGGCAATGGCGGTGATGTTGGCCCACTTGCCAACCTGCGCCTTGGCGTCCCGCCCGGTGGCGAGAACGGTGCCATCAGAGCGCAGACCGACGGTGTGGGTCTCCCCGCAGGCCACAGCGATAAGGTCCGTCCAAGCGCCTATGTCGCACTGGCCGAACTGGTTGTTGCCCGTCGCCAAAGCGGTACCATCGGCACAGACAGCCACGGTGAAGTTTTTCCCGCAAGCCACGCCGATGACATTCGACCACTCGCCCACGTTGCACTGGCCGAAATCATTGCTGCCCGTCGCCAGGACTGTCCCATCCGCCCGGAACGCGACGGTGTGAAGCTGCCCGGCGGCGATGCCGCCCGTTTTTTTCTTCGGGCGGGAGACAGAAACTTCCCCCTCCAGCCGGACGCCGCACAGGTCACAAAACTTTGCCTGGTCCCGCAAAACGACACCGCAGGCAGGGCAGACTTTTTCGACTTTGGTCCCGCACATGTCGCAGAACCGCGCCCCGGGGCGCAATTCTATCCCGCAGGCTCTACACTTTGCCATAGGTCGCTCAGATTGCCTTTGCAATGAGGTCGCCCATCTGGGCGGTGCCGACCTGGGTGCCCTGCCCGGCGTACAGGTCGGGGGTGCGGTAGCCCTGGTCCAGCACGGACTTGACGGCGTTTTCAATGGCGTCGGCCTCTTTGCCCAAGCCGAAGGTGTAGCGCAGCATCATGGCGGCGGAGAGGATGGTGGCCATGGGGTTTGCCTTGTCCTGACCGGCGATGTCGGGGGCGGAGCCGTGAACCGGCTCATACATGCCAAAGTTCCCCTCGGCCAGAGATGCGGAGGGCAGCATCCCGATGGAGCCGGTGATCTGGCTGGCCTCGTCGGAGAGGATGTCGCCGAAGATGTTGCTGGTCACGATCACGTCAAACTGACGGGGGTTGCGGACGAGCTGCATGGCGGCGTTGTCCACATAGAGGTTATCCAAGGTAACCTCGGGGTAATCCTGGGCGACCTCGGCCACCACACGCCGCCACAGGCGGGAGGACTCCAGCACGTTTGCCTTGTCCACGCTGGTGACGTGCTTGCTGCGCTTCATAGCCATGTCAAATGCGACCTTGGCGATGCGGCGCACCTCGCCCTCAGCGTACTGCTCGATGTCGTAAGCCGCAGGGCCAAGGTCGGTGTCGCGGTGGCCCTTCTCGCCGAAGTAGATGCCGCCGGTCAGCTCACGCACGACCACGATATCCAGGCCCCCGGCCAGAATCTCGGGCTTCAGAGGGGAGGCGTCGGCCAGCTGCTCGAACAGCAGGGCGGGGCGCAGGTTGGCGAAAAGGCCCAGGGCCTTCCGCAGGCCCAGCAGGGCGCGCTCGGGGCGCTGGTCGCCGGGCAGGTTGTCCCACTTCCAGCCGCCCACGGCACCCAGCAGCACGGCGTCGGACGCCTTGCAGATGTCGATGGTCTCCTGGGGCAGGCAGGCACCGGTGGCGTCGATGGCACAGCCGCCCGCCAGCACTTTCGTATACTTAAAGGTGTGGCCGAACTTCTCGCCCACCTTGTCCATTACTTTCAGGGTCTGTTCCACGACATCGGGTCCGATGCCGTCCCCGGGAATGACTGCGATCTGATAATTCATGGCTTACTTTGCCTCCTGTCTGTTTTTGATGTCCGCCATGAGGCCCCCGGCCTGGATGATCTTCTTGATGAAGTCGGGGAAGGGGTTGCCCTGGTAGGTCTCGCCCTTGGTGAGGTTGGTGATGACGCCGGTGTCGAAGTCGATGGCGACCTCGTCCCCATTGTCGATCTTCTCACTGGCCTCGGGACACTCCAGAATGGCCAGGCCGATGTTGATGGCGTTTCGATAGAAGATGCGGGCGAAGGTCTTGGCGATGACACAGGAGATGCCGGACTCCTTAATGACCATGGGGGCGTGCTCCCGGGAGGAGCCGCAGCCGAAGTTATAGCCGCCGACCATCACGTCGCCGCCCTTGACGACCTTGACGAAGTTGGTGTCAATATCCTCCATGCAGTGGGTGGCCAGCTCTTTCTTGTCGGCGATGTTCAGGTAGCGGGCGGGGATGATCACGTCGGTGTCCACGTTGTCGCCGTACTTATGTACAAATCCTTTTGCGTTCATGTCTTATACCTCCCGGGGGTCTGCGATTTTCCCTGCGATGGCCGAAGCAGCGGTGACAGCGGGGCTTGCCAGATAGATTTCCGAGGTGATGCCACCCATGCGGCCCACGAAGTTCCGGTTCGTGGTGGCGACGCACTTCTCGCCGTTTGCCATGACACCCATGTGACCGCCCAGGCAGGGACCGCAGGTGGGAGTGGAGACGGCGCAGCCTGCGTCGATAAAGGTCGTGATGTAGCCGCGCTGGATGCACTCCTTATAGATGCTCTGGGTGGCGGGCATTACGATACAGCGGACGTTGGGGGCGACCTTCTTGCCCTCCAGAATCTTGGCGGCCGTGGCCATGTCTTCCAGACGGCCATTGGTGCAGGAGCCGATGACCACCTGGTCGATGGTGATCTCGCCCACCTGGGAGATGGGACGGGCGTTCTCAGGCAGGTGCGGGAAGGCAACCGTCGGCTCGATCTTGCTCAGGTCGATCTCGACGGTGCGGACATACTCGGCGTCGGGGTCGGCCTCGTAAGCGGTGTAGGGGCGGTTCACGCGGCCGTCCATATACTTGCGGGTGATGTCATCCACGGGGAAGATGCCGTTCTTGGCCCCGGCCTCGATGGACATGTTCGCGATGCAGAGACGGTCGTCCATGGACAGGGCGGCCACGCCCTCGCCGCAGTACTCCAGGCTCTGGTACAGAGCACCGTCCACACCGATGAGACCGATCAGGTGCAGGATCACGTCCTTGCCGCTGACCATGGGGGGCAGGGCGCCGGTCAGATGGATTTTAATCGCCTCGGGGACCTTGAACCAGGTCTCACCGGTGGCCATACCAGCGGCCATATCCGTAGAGCCAACGCCGGTGGAGAAGGCGCCCAGGGCACCGTAGGTGCAGGTGTGGGAGTCAGCGCCGATGATGCAGTCGCCCGCAGCAACCAGGCCCTTTTCAGGCAGCAGGGCGTGCTCGACGCCCATCTGACCCACGTCATAGAAGTTGTCGATGTCGAAGCGGTGGGCAAAGGTCCGGCACTGGAGACACTGCTCGGCGGCCTTGATGTCCTTGTTGGGGGTGAAGTGGTCCATGACCATGGAGATCTTGCTCTTATCAAAGACCCCGGTGAACCCTTCCTTGTCAAACTCCCGGATGGCGACGGGAGAGGTGATGTCGTTGCCCAGCACCATGTCCAACTTGGCGCGGATGAGCTGGCCGGCCTTGACTTCCGGCAGGCCAGCGTGGGCGGCGAGGATCTTTTGTGTCATTGTCATTCCCATAGGGGATTCCTCCTCTTGTCTTGTGTCAGTCTATTCCAGAATGGGCAAAGCCGCGGGAAGACCCGCGGGCTTGGCTCAGTCGTTGGTGGGGATAAATTGGTTGACTTTGTTGGCCCGGTTCACGGCGGTGATGAGGGCGTAGACGGACGCCATGGTGATGTCGCTGTCCACGCCGACGCCCCAGAAGTGGCGGCCGGACTCGTCGGCGATGACGACATAGGCGGATGCCTTGGAGTCGGAGTTCGTCTCCAGGGCGTGCTCTTCGTAGTCCACGAAGTGGTACTTGATGGCGGGGTTGGCGATCTTCATCACGTTGCTCAGGGCGTCCAGCGGGCCGTTGCCCTTGGCGCTGAGGTAGAAGACCTCGTTGTGGATAGCCAGGGTCACGTCGGCGGCAGTGGTGCCGTTCTCACGGACCCAGGTAATGTCCTGCAGGGCAATGGGCACGTCCTTGTTCTGGTACTCATGCTGGAAGGAGACCAGAATTTCGGCGGGAGAAAGCTCCTTGTGCGCGTGGTCGCTGATCTCCTTGATAAAGTAGCCGACCTCGGTGGCCATTTCCTTGGGGAGGGTGTAGCCGAAGTTGTGCTCCAGAATATAGGAGATGCCGCCCTTTCCGGACTGGCTGTTGATGCGGATGACATCCGTCTCGTACTCCCGGTTGACATCGTGGGGGTCCAGGGGCAGGTAGGGCACGGTCCACTGGTGCTGGTGCGTCTCCTCGCGGAACTTCATGCCCTTGGAGATGGCGTCCTGGTGGGAGCCGGAGAAGGCTGCAAAGACCAGCTGGCCGGAGTACGGCTGACGATAGCCCACGGACATGCCGGTGAGATGCTCGTAGAACTGCACGATCCTGGGCATATCGGAGAAGTCCAGCTCGGGGTCCACCCCGTGGGTGAAGAGGTTCATGGCCATGGTAATGATGTCCACGTTGCCGGTCCGCTCGCCGTTGCCGAAGAGTGTGCCCTCGATCCGGTCGCCGCCGGCCAGCAGAGCCAGCTCCCCGGCAGCCACGGCGGTGCCGCGGTCATTGTGGGGGTGGATGGAGACGATGACGTTCTCGCGGTCGTGCAGGTGCTTGCTCATGTATTCGATCTGCTGGGCGTAGACATGGGGCATGGACATCTCCACGGTGGAGGGCAGGTTGATGATCACTTTCCGGTCCGGGCGGGGCTTCCACACGTCGATGACTTCGTTGCAGATGCGCAGAGCAAACTCCATCTCAGTGCCGGTGAAGCTCTCGGGGGAATACTCAAAGCGGAAGTTCGTCTCGGGCATCCTGGCGGCGTACTCGTCAAAGGTCCTGGCGCCGGAGACGGCGATCTCTACGATCTCGTCCTCGTTCTTGCGGAAAACCTGCTGCCGCTGGGCGAAGGACGTGGAGTTATACAGGTGGACGACGACGTTCTTCGCGCCCTGAATGGCCTCAAACGTCTTCTTAATAATATGAGGGCGGGACTGGGTGAGGACCTGGATCCACACGTCGTCGGGAATCAGGTTCTCCTCGATGATGGTCCGCAGGAACTCAAACTCCGTCTCGGAGGCAGCGGGGAAGCCCACCTCGATCTCTTTGAAGCCCAGCTCCAGCAGGAACTTGTAGAAGTCCAGCTTTTCCTGGAGGTTCATGGGGGTGATGAGAGCCTGGTTGCCGTCCCGCAGGTCCACGCTGCACCACAGGGGGGCCTTTTCGATGCGTTCCTTCTTGGTCCAGTCCAGGCAGGGTTCGGGGGGCATATAGTAACCAGGGCGATACTTGTCAAAATTTTTCATGTGGGACACGATCCTTTCCATTTGGCGGAGGAAAATGCCATAAAAAAACTCCGCCTCTTAAATTCAAAGAGACGAAGACCATAAATTTCTCCGCGGTACCACTCTTATTGGCGTCCAGCAACGCCCACTCAAATAGCGCACACTCCGGGGTGAGACGCCGCCCCACTCCCCGCGGCCTTGCACCAACCGGCCGCTCTCTGCATGGGAGATCCAGGGAGGCATATTCCCTTCATCGCATGACGGTGTCAAATTTTCACTGCATACAGCATAGCCGATTGCCGGGGGTTTGTCAATAGGGGGCGGGGAGGAAATTTTTAATGCCGCCGCGTCACCACCCCCGCAGCAACCACCACAGCCCCCGACACCGCCAGCACCACCAGCGGCACCCAAGAGGCCGTCTCCTGGGAAGGAATGTCCACGCTCACCGCGCCAGCATCCGCCTCCTCCGGCTCTGCGTCCTTTGCCTGCGGCGTGCCGCTGCCGAGCTGCCCCATCGCGGGCGAACCCCAGGCCAGCACTTCCCCATCCGTCAGCAGGCAAACCGTCTGGTCCGTTCCGGCGCTCACGGCCTGGGCAGGCACCAGCTCCACGATCTGCCCCGGCTCCAACACCTGCGCCCCGGCCTCGGTCAGGCCCAGCTGCATCACGTCATTGCGGCCCCAGGTCCAGAGGGTGCCGTCGGAAAGAATCGCAGCGGTGTGCCCCGCTCCGACGGTCACGTTGGAAACGGCGGCAGGCAGAGAGACGGCAGCAGGCGTCAGCTGCAAGACCGCTCCGGTGTCCTCATCCGTGGTGTCTCCCAGGCCGCCGGTGCCCAACTGCCCGTCGAGATTGCTCCCCCAGGTATAGAGGGTCCCGTCCGCGGAAATGGCGGCGGCGTGGTAATCGCCCATGACGGCGAAACGCACGTTGGTCAGAACCTGGTGCGGCGTGGTAACACTGTCCCGGGTCCCGTCGCCCAGCTGACCGAAGAGATTGTCCCCCCACGTCCACAGCGTTCCATCACTGCGCACAGCGGCAGTAGCGTTGGCCCCGGCGCTCACGGCGGTTACGTTGTCCAACACCTGATGAGGTGCGGAGACATTGTTCAGGGTTCCGTCTCCTAACTGACCGTAGAGATTATCGCCCCAGGTCCACAGAGTCCCGTCGGCCCGGATCGCGGCCACATGATAGTCCCCTGCACTCACCGCCGTGACTTGGTCCAAAACCTGCACGGGCTGAGACGAGGAAACGCCGGTATCGTTCCCCAGCTGCCCGTAATCGTTGCCGCCCCAGGCCCAGAGGGTCCCGTCAGTCTTGAGGGCCACGGTGAAATCGCCCCCGGCGGCCACGGAGCGCACGTCCTCCAGGACGGGCAGGGAGGTGCCCGAGACAGTCACTTGGTTTCCCTCCCGGTCCACGCCGGTCTCCTGGGTCTCGGCTCCCAGCTGGCCCGCCTGGTTGCTGCCCCAGGTCCAGAGGGTGCCGTTCTCGTCCACATAGGCCGTGTGGGACAGGCCCGCGCTCAGGCGGTTGGGCTGGTCCGGCACCGCGCCGTCGTAGGCCAGGGCGGGGGCGGGCAGAGCCCACAGCAGGGCCAGGAACGCCGCAGCGGAAAGGCAAAGTTTATGGGTCATTGGGATCACTTCCTAGGTATCATTTTGTAACACTTCCCCTTTACTATACAGGAAATCCCAAAATTTTGCAAGGTTTTTCTGCTGGAAATGCAAAAAGAGCCTTCCCCGAAGAGAAGGCCCTTCTGCGAATGGGTCATTTCAGCGCGCGATAGAGGAACGTCACGATCTGCGCCCGGGTGCAGGTGGTCAAGGGCGAGAAGGTCGTCAGGGAGGTGCCGTCAGTGATATTCTGCTGCACGGCCCACTGGATGGCCTGGGCGTAGGCCGCGTCGCTGGGAACGTCCCGGAAGTTCGTCGTGCCGGACACCGCCGGGGCCCCCGCCAGCTGCCAGAGGTAATAAACCGTCTGGGCGCGGGTGCAGGGGGAATCGGGCTGGAAGAGGGTGCCGCTCACAAGCCCCTGGCTCCCGGCCCACAGAGCCGCCTGATAGTAGTAGTCCGAGGAAGACACATCCTGGAAGGGGTTCGTGCTGCCCCCCGCCGGCTCCCTCTTGGCCCGCCAGAGGAAGGTCAAGATCTGCGCCGTGGTGCAGGTGCTGTCGGGGCTGAAGGTCGTGGCGGAAGTGCCGTTGGTGATGCCGTTGTCGATGGCCCATTTCACAGACTGATACGCCCAGTGGGACGTGGGCACGTCGAAGAAGTCCCCGCTGCTGAGCGCGGCTTTCTGCGCGTAGGACGCCAGCGCCGCCCGCATCCGGGATGCATCCGTCCACTGCCCCAGCAGGGAGGATTCCCCGGTGCTGGCTTCGATCAACTGGTTCTTGCTGGCAGTAAAGCGGGCGTTGTCCGCCGTCAGCCAGCTGTCCTGGGCGGCGTAAGTATCAAAAAATTTGTAAAGGCCGTCTACAGATACCAGCTGATAGCCATCGTATCCGTCGATCTTCGTCCAACCCGCCTTGACCAAGGCGGAGACAGGGGCCTTCTGCTCATACAGCGTCCCGGCGGCGTTCACCAGGGGCAGCAGGGTTCCGCTGGCCGTGGTGCTGTTCCAGGCGTCGGCGGTGTAGGTCATGGTGTGGCGGATGGTCTCCAGCTGGCCGTTATTCACTGCATAGTAAGAATAGCCGCAGGCGTCCCCAATGGCGATGCCCACGCCGTCGCCCACCCGCAGGGCGGCTTCTTTCCCGTCATAGGTGCCGAAGTCATAGCCGAAGGTCCAGCCCAGCTCCGTGTCGGCCACGAAATCATAGGGATTCGCACTGATGCCGTTCCACGTCCAGACCTTCAGCGTGTCCACCAGGTCCGCCGTGGCGTTGGAAGCGACGGTCAGCAGCAGGGGCATCCCGTCCCCCGCTGGGTCGGCCAGGACAGCCAGTATCCCGTTGCCCGCCACAGCGTCCAGGGCTTTCACATAGCCGTTGGCCATGTCGTAAGGCATTTTGCAGCCTGTGTAGCTGCCGCCGTAATAGGCGACGTTGGCCAGTTCCCCCGTGGGTGCAGCCGGAGCTGCCGCCGCCGGGACAGCCAGCAGGCCCGCCAGCAGCGCCAGAGACAGCGCCAGGGGAGCCAGACGTTTTCGCAGCAAGGTTTTCATAAAAATTCTCTCCTATCCAGTATTGCTTACCATCATTATCCAGGAAAGGGGAGCCGCTGTCAAGACCGATTCGACACTTTCCCGGCAATGTATACAAACGCTCCCCCTCCCCCCGGGCAAAATTTTTTCACAGAATTTTGGGATTTTTCGCCCCAGCTCTTTACTTTATCACGGTAGAGTGGTAATATACTAAACAACCGAGTCATCAAACGAAAGGGGATCGCACATGGATCTGGATCAGAGCATCCTGCGCAGCGATGAGCGGACGATTTTCCGCCTGCGGGGATTGTATGAAAACTATGGCTACCGCCGATTCAAAATGAGTAAATTCGAGGCATATGACCTCTATGTAAGAAATAAAGACTTTTTGGTGAGCGACCGGATGATCACGTTTACCGACGCCCGCGGCGTCCTTATGGCCCTCAAGCCAGACGTGACTCTCTCCATCATCAAGAACACCCGGGAGAACGAACCCGGCCCCCGGAAAGTTTATTATAATGAGACAGTCTACCGCTCCGGCAAGGGGGACGAGGGCTTCCAGGAGATCATGCAGACCGGCCTGGAGTGCATCGGCGACCTGGACCTGTACCACATCTATGAGGTGACGGCTCTGGCCGTCCGGAGTCTCGCCGCCATCAGCCCGGACTATGTGCTGGATGTGTCCCACGTGGGCCTCGTCTCCGGCTTCATGGAGGCCGCCGGGGTCGCTGAGGAGGATTACCCCGAGGTCATGGCCGCTGTCCGCTCGAAGAACCTGGCGGCTTTGGATAGTTTCTGTCGGGCAAGGAATCTCAGCGGGACCGTCCGCGCCCTGCTGGAGCGCCTGGTGACGACCTACGGGACCATGGAGTCCGTGCTGGCCGATCTCGCCCCCCTGTGCGTCGGCGGCAAGAAGACCCGGGAAGCCTGGGAAGAGCTCAACAGCCTCTGCGCCCTGCTCAAGGCCAACGGCCTGGGCGAAAACGTCTATCTGGACTTCTCCGTGGAGGGCAACATGGACTACTACAGCGGCATTGCCTTCCGGGGATTTTTGAAAAATCTGTCTGCGGGGGTGCTATCCGGCGGACAATATGATAAAATGGTCGAGAAAATGGGCAAGCGCTGCGGAGCCATCGGCTTCGCCATCTACCTCAATGAGCTGGAACGGCTGGACTCGGCTCAGCCCGCGTTTGACACCGACGTGCTGGTCCTCTACGACAGCGCCACCGATCTCACCGCCCTGACCACCAAGCTGTCTGACCTGGCCAAGCAGGGCAAGCGCGCCCTGGCCCGGCAGCAGGTCGGAAGCGACCTGCGGACCAAAGAAATTCTGGACCTGAGAGGAGGGGCAAAGGCATGAGTGAGTTTCTGAACGTGGCCCTGCCGAAGGGCCGTCTGGGGGAGCGCGTCTACAAGATGTTCGCCGAGGCCGGGTTCCCCTGCGATGAGCTGCTGGACCCCAAGCGCAAGCTGATCTTTGAAAACCCCGAGGCCAAGGTCCGCTACTTCTGGGTCAAGCCCTCGGACGTGCCGGTGTACGTCGAGCGCGGCGCCGCCGACGTGGGCGTGGCGGGCAAGGATATCCTGCTGGAATACGGCCCGGACATCTACGAGCTGTTAGATCTGAATGTCGGCAAGTGCCGCATGTGCGTGGCCGCTAAAAACGGCTTCCGGGACGACCCCGACCGCACCCTGCGGGTCGCCACCGAGTTCCCCCACATCACCCAGGCGTATTACAGCGCCCGCAGCCGGGACATCGACATCGTCCGGCTCCACGGCTCCATTGAGATCGCCCCCATTTTAGACCTGACCGATGTCATCGTTGACATCGTCGAGACGGGCACCACCCTGCGGGAAAACGACCTCTCCCCCATTGAGACGATCGTCCCCATCAGCGCCCGGCTTATCGCCAATAAAGTGAGCTTTAAGTTTAAGCACGCGGCCATTCAAACCCTCTACGAGGGCCTCAAGACCCAGGTGGCCGCTAAGGAGGCAGAACAGCAATGATCCGCATTTTGAAGGAATCGGAGACCAAGCGCGAGGCCATCTTTGCCCGGGAGGATCCCGTCGGCTCCGTGGAAGAGCCGGTCCGGGCCATCATCGAACAGGTCCGGGCCAAGGGCGACGAAGCCCTCAAGCGCTATACGAAAGAATTTGACGGCGTGGACATTACGTCCGTAGAAGTGGGCCAGGGGGCCATCGACGAGGGCTTCCGCATGGCCGACCCCATGCTGGTGGACATTCTCTACCGGGCCAGCGAGCGCGTGGCCGCGTTCCATCAGCACCAGGTCCGCAACAGCTTCATTGTCAATGAAGAGGACGGCATTTTAATGGGCCAGAAGATCATCCCCCTGGAGCGGGTGGGCCTGTACGTCCCCGGCGGCACGGCCGCTTACCCCTCCAGCGTCATCATGAACTGCATCCCCGCCAAGCTCGCGGGCGTGAAAGAGATCGTCATGGTCACACCCCCCGGCAAGGACGGGAAGATCCCCCCCAACATCTTAGCTGCCGCCCGCATCTGCGGCGTGAACCGCGTCTTCCGCGTGGGCGGTGCCCAGGCCGTGGCTGCCCTGGCTTACGGAACAGAGAGCGTCCCCCGCGTGGATAAAATCGTCGGCCCCGGCAACCAGTTCGTGGCCGAGGCCAAGAAGCAGGTCTTCGGCAAGGTCGGCATCGACATGGTGGCCGGCCCCAGCGAAATTCTGGTCATCGCCGACGGCAAGAGCGACCCCCGTATTGTCGCCGCCGACCTGTTGAGCCAGGCCGAGCACGACAAGAACGCCTCCGCCGTCCTCGTCACCGACAGCGAGGCGCTGGCCGTGGCCGTCCAAGCCGCCATTGAGGATCAGCTGCCCAAGCTCCGCCGGGAGCAAATTGCCCGGGCGTCCATCGACACCAATGGCAAGATCATCGTGGCAGACAGCTTAGACACCGCTGTGG
>CAVCXN010000112.1:0-9853 GCA_963606215.1 uncultured Mycoplasmatota bacterium
CCCCTTATCCATCAATTCCTTCCGCAGCATCATCTCGGTGGGCATCCTGCTGCTGTTTGCCAAGCTCACCCATCACAAGCCGAAGTTTACCAAGGGCGTGCTCATCGGGGCCATCGCCATGTGCGGGACGACCTCGCTGTACACCGCCGCCAACAAGCTCACCACGGCGGCAAATACCATTCTCTTACAGTTCACCGCCCCCCTGTTCGTAATCCTCATCCTCTGCCTGTTTTTCCACGAGAAGCCGAAGCGTCTGGACCTTATCGCCTGCTTCTGCATCTTCTGCGGCATCCTGTGCTTCTTTCTGGATAGTCTGGGCAGCGGGCATCTCATTGGGGATGTTCTGGCGGTGCTGGCCGGGGTGTGCTACGCCGGGGTTTTCCTGCTGAACAAATTCCCCGGCGGCGACCCACTGTGGGCGACCATCTTCGGGCAATGCCTGGGGGCCGTCATCGGGCTTCCCTCTCTGGTCCGAGAGCCGCAGCTGGGGGACCACACGGCGCTGTTCTTCGCCGTACTCTTAGGCGTGTTTCAGCTGGGCCTGGCCTATGTGTGCCTGACCACCGGCATCCAGTATACCCAGCCGGTGGCGGCCTCGCTGGTCACGGGCATCGAGCCGATTCTCAACCCCGTGCTGGTGGCCCTGGTGCTGGGCGAACGCCTGACGCCCCTGGCCTTTGTGGGCGGGGCCATCGTGTTTCTCAGCGTGATGGTCTATAATGTACTGACCGTCAAAGCAGAGTCCGCCGCGGCTTCGTCCGGGTCAGCCTGAGCCAATACCCAGACCCAATCAGAGGAGATCACTATGCTCGACATCATTTATCAAGACGAATCCATCGTCGTCTGCGTCAAACCCTTTCGGGTCCTCTCCACCGACGAGCCGGGCGGGATGCCTGACCTCATTCGGGAGGCCATCGGCCAGCCCCAGGCCAAGGTCCGCACGGTCCATCGGCTGGACCAGGTGGTGGGCGGCCTGATGGTCTACGGGCTGACAGGATCCGCCGCGTCAGAATTGTCCCGGCAGATTCGGGAGGATACATTCCTGAAGGAGTATCAGGCCGTCGTCCACTGGCGGCCCCAGTACGATGAGGGGACGTACATCGACCTGCTGGGCCGCAACGAGAAGACCCGCAAGACCTACGTCGCCAAGTACCCCGGCAAGGGAATCCAGCAGGCAGTTTTGCACTACAAACTGCTGGATAACAAAGCCGGTTTTTCCCTGGTTGAAATTCGCTTGGAGACAGGGCGTACCCATCAAATTCGCGCCCAGTTCTCTTCCCGGAACATGCCTTTGGCAGGCGACCGGAAATACAGCAAATACCCCGACCCTAAAGACTGGCAAATCGCCCTCTGGTCCAGTCATCTGGCCTTTACCCACCCGGACACCGGCAAGACCATGGACTTCCGGTTAGACCCGCCGGAAACCGAGCCTTGGACCTTGTTCAAAAACAACGAATAACTTCATTCCCTAGAGACGCAAAAAGACACGCACGGCTTTCTCCGCTGTGCGTGTCTTTTGTTGGTTCTGTTAAGATGCTTCGGCCAGCACCCAGGCATCTTCTGCCGTCAGACGCTGGTGGTCGCGGTAGGCCAGCATTTCGCCGTCTACGGTGATCATCACGGTTTCGACTCCTTCTAATTGTGTGAGGGTCAGGACGACACTATAATCCGCCAGCGTCAGGTCAATGCCGGAGAGCGCCCCGTAGCCGCTGGTGAAATCCACGGTGAGTAAGCCGTTGTACAGCGTCCACTTCCGCAGGGTCACGCCCTCCGGGATGGCGCTGGTCAGATCCTCCCGCTGGGGCTGGGAAAGGAGCAGATCGACCAGACCCTCCACAGAGGGGCGGCCCGTCTGCAGAGGGTGCTTCTCCGGGACCAGAGCGCTGGCGGCTCCGGCGGACTGCTCCACATAGTAAACGTCATATCCCTGGGCCTCCGCTCGGCGCATACAGCCGGAGAGGGACACGACCAGCAGGGCCAGGAGAAACAGGGAAAGGAATCGTCTTTTCATGCCGTCTCCCCCTCTCCCGTCCAGGCTGGCAGGGTGACGGTAAAAATCGTCCCGGCAGGCTGTCTGGCCTGCACAGAAATTTCACCCCTATGCCGCTTGACCGCATCCCGGACGATGGACAAGCCCAGGCCCGTCCCCCCGGCGGCCCGGGAACGGGCCTTGTCCACCCGATAAAACCGCTCGAAAATGCGGGGCATGTCATTCTCGGGGATGCCCACGCCGGTGTCGGCGACAGACAGCTCCACCTTGTCCCCCACCCGACGGGTGGTCACGTCTACCTGGCCATTCAAAACATTATACTTGATGGCGTTCTCCATCAGATTCTTCAAAATTTGACCGGCGTCCTTTTCATTGCAGCGAACCAGGCAGGCCTCTCCCAGCTGCAATGTCATCGTCACCTGGGTTGATTCTGCCAAGGGTGCCAGCATGCGGCTGATCTTTTCGGCTTGCTCATTCAGGTCCACGGCCCGGCGGTCAATATCCCGGCCCTGGTCCAGGCGGTCCAGCTCTAAGAGTTCCTGGCTGATGTGGATGAGGCGGTCCGCCGCATCGCTGATGTCGGCCACAAATTCCCTCGTCGTCTCCCGGTCGATAGATTCATCCTGCAAGATAGAATCTGTCATCAGTCGGATGGATGCCAGAGGCGTTTTCAGCTCGTGGGAAGCGTCAGAGACGAAGCGCCGCCGTTCCTCTTCGTTCACTTGCAGGCGGCCGGTGAGCTGGTTGAATTCCTCGGCGAGCTGGGCCAGTTCGTCGTGTCCGGACATGGAGATGCGGTGGGTATACTCCCCTTCCCGCACCGTCCGGATGCCGCCCAGGAGCGTCCGCACCCGGCGGGAGAGGAACGTCGAAAAGGCCCCAAACAAAGCCAGTACTGCCAGACAGACCACCACAGAGATGAGGCGCAGGTTCCGCTGCAGCTCGCCCAGCAAGGCCCCCTGGTCCCCGTCCGTCTCATAGAGACAGACGGCCCCGACGACCCGGTTCCGGTTCATCACCGGCCAGGCCCCCCGGCTGGAAAAGAGGCCGTCCTGATAGGCGCTGGAAAAGGCGTCGTTCCCCCGCAGGGCCGCGACGACTTCTCCGGTGAGCGCGTATTTGCCCGCCACCCCGTTTTCCTGGCTGTCGTACAGGACCAGGCCCGCCCCGTCTGTGACCAGAATGCGCTGAACATTCAGGTCTTCCAGCTGGCTGAGGGACTGTTCCACTCCGGCGGTGGTGAGCTGGTCGGCGGTGGTAAGGGCGTTGGTGATGACCACCGCCTGATTGGCCAGGGCCGTCTGCTGGGAGCGGAACATAAGGTTCTGGCTCATGAGCAGGGGGTAGGTATTCATCAGGATGAGCAGGGCGGCGATAAGGGCCGAGTAGCCCAAAGCCAGGCGCATTTGCAGAGAATGGACGGCGGGGATTTTCGGCTCCACCTGCTCCTTCCACCAGACTCGCCAGAGATGTGCTTTATTTTCCATGGAAGTAATACCCAACCCCCCACTTGGTACACAGCAGCGTGGGACTGGCCGGGGCGTCCTCCACCTTTTCCCGCAGGCGGCGGATGTGAACGTCTACCGTGCGGTACTCCCCGGTGTACTCGTAGCCCCAGACCTGGTTTAAGAGCTGTTCCCGGCTGTAGACCCGGTTGGGGTGCTTCATGAGCAGCTCTAACAGGTCAAACTCCCGGGCGGTCAGCTCCACCGGCTGGTCGTTTTTCCAGGCGGCGCGGGCATCCGGGTCGAGGGTCAGCCCTCCGCTGGTGATGCGCTTGTCCGCCTCCTCCTGCCGCCTGGTGGCGGCGGAGCGGCGGAGCAGGGCCTTGACCCGGGCCTTGACCTCCAAGATGTTGAAGGGCTTCGTGATGTAGTCATCTGCCCCATACTCAAACCCTAAGAGCTTGTCCGTATCCTCGCTGCGAGCGGTGAGCATGATGATGGGGACGGAGGAAAACGACCGAATTTCCATGCAGGCTTCCAGGCCGTCCAGCTCCGGCATCATTAAATCTAGTATAATTAAGTCGTAGTCGTTGGCCCGGGCCAGGTCCACGGCCTGGCGGCCATTGTAGCCCACATCCACGGTATACCCCTCGTTTTCCAGGTTAAAGCGGATGCCCTTGACCATCACCTTTTCGTCATCGACAACCAATATCTTTGCCATTGCGTCCTCCTCTTTCCAGTTTACGACGTCACGGTCACATAGGGGCTGATGCGGGCTAAGATGCCCTCCCCGATGCCCCGGACCTCTAAGAGCTGGTCCACGCTTTGAAAGCCGCCCAGCTCAGCGCGTTTGTCTAAAATGGCCTGTCCTTTTTTCTCCCCGATCCCCGGCAGGCGGGTCAGGTCGGAGAGGGTGGCGGTGTTCAGGTCGATGACCTCCCCCTCCAATAAGCCGGGAGCCTCCGGCTCTTCCGCCGCCTGCTGTTCGGCGGCGGTCGGCTCGCCGGTGCCGGTGAAGGTCACGGCCCCCGCTGGGGTGCCGAGGTGGAACCAAAGGAGGGTCCCGACAGCGAAACAGGCGGTCAAAAGCAATGTGACCAATTCCAGCTTAGAAATTTTCGCAAATTTTCCGGCCATTGTCTCCCCTCCCCCATTGCGTCTTTCGACGCACTTTGTTATTATAATCTATGTATCTGTTTTTCTGACACTTCTGCCCGCCGTCCAACAGACCCGGGATGCAGTATACAAGACTATTATAACACGGGATGTGGTTCTTTCCTATGAAAAAAACGCTGATTCGCGCCCTTTCTTTCTGCATGATCCTGGCGCTGCTCACGGGGCTGATGGTCCCCTTTGCCAGCGCCATAGACTACGAGGGCGTCGAGCCGATCACCCTCGACGCCGCCGCAGGCTTACTCATCGACCTGGACACTGACCAGGTCCTCTACGAGCAGAATGCCGACGGACAGCGCTACCCCGCCAGCATCACCAAGATCATGACAGCCCTGCTCACCCTGGAAGCCGTGGGGCGCGGAGAGCTGGACCTCTCGACCGTGGTGACGGTGGACGCCGCCGCCCTGCAAGACTTGACGGCGGACTCTTCCACGGCGAATCTGAAGGCCGGGGAGCAGATCACCGTCCATGACTTACTCTACTGCCTGATGCTGGCCTCGGCCAACGAAGCGGCCAACATCCTGGCCATGACCGTCTGCGGGGATATCCCGACCTTTGTGGAGCGGATGAACCAGCGGGCACAGGAGCTGGGCATGACCAGCACGCACTTCATGAACCCCCACGGCCTGCACAACAGTGAGCACTACTCCACGGCCTGGGACATCTACCGCATGGCGAAAGAGGCCATGACCCACGCGGCCTTCCGGGAGATCGTCTCCACCGCCCGCTACGTCGTGCCCGCTACAAATATGTCCAGCGAGCGCGTGCTGCTGAACACCAACGCCCTGCTCACCTCCGCCAAATTCCCCGGCTATACCTTCAGCGGGACCATCGGCATCAAGACCGGCAGCACCGGCGAAGCGGGCTACTGTCTCGTCGCCGCCGCCAAGAAGAAGGGACACACCCTCGTCTCCGTGGTCCTGGGGGCCGACAACCCCACCGGGGCCAACGGCAAGGTCCAGCGGATGCAGTTTGCCGAGAGTAAGCGGCTGCTGACCTGGGGCTTTGAGAGCTTTTCTCCCGCCACCCTGCTGGACGCGGAGAGCTATCTGAAAGAAATTCCCGTTCGATTCTCGACGGAGAGCACCCATGTGCTGGTCCAGCCCACAGAGTCTGTCTCGGCCATGGTCCCCGGCGAGTATGACTCGACCCGCTTGGAGCTGCGGGTGAAGCTCAACGCGGACACCGCCACCGCCCCCATTGAAGAGGGGGATGTATTGGGGACGATCACCGTCATTTATGCGGGCGAGGATTACGGAACGGTGGACCTGGCCGCGGTGAACAGCGTGTCCTTCTCCCCCTTCCTGGCCTTTGTGTCCAGCGTGAATACCGTGCTGAAGAATATCTATGTCCGCCTGCTCATCCTGATCGCCCTGGTGATGGTCGCCATCGGCTTCGTACGCCGCTATCGCCAGCGCACCAAGGAGGAGCGGCACCAGAAGCGCAAGGAAAAGCAGGAGGCAAAGATCGCCTTCCGCCAGCGGGAGGCCGAGGCCCGTCAGAAAGACGAAGCGCTGGCCAAACAGGAGCGCGCCGAGCGCGAGCGCCTGCGGAAGGAAGATCTGCTCCGCCGCCAGCAGGAGCACCAGGAGCGCCAGGCCAGGCGGGAGCAGGAGCTGCTCGAACGCCAGGCCCGCCACGAGGAAGAGCGGAAGGTCCGCGAACAGGAGCGTCAGGTCCGCGAGGAACAGCGCCGGGTCGAGCAGGAGCAGCGGGCCAAGGAACGCCGCCAGCGCCAGCAGGAGCGCGACGAACGCAACCGCCAGCGCGAAGCCCAGCGCCAGAAGGAGGCCGCCGAACGCCGCCAGCGCCAGGAGCAGGAGCGCCGCCAGCAGGAGCGCGAAGCCCAGCGCCGCAAGGAGGACCAGGAGCGCCGCCGCCAGCAGCAGGAGGCCCGGGAAGCCCGCCAGCGTGAGGAACGCCGCCGCCGGGAACAGGCCGACCGGGAGCGCCGCCGCTGGGAGGAATGGGAGCGCCGGAACCGGCAGCAAAAACAATCTTCCTATGACCGGTATCCGGACGATTATCGTAGAAACAACCATTCCGGCCGCTCGGACCGGAGAAGATAATTCCATCCCTTGGCTCCCCTGAAAGGGGAGCTGTCAGCGAAGCTGACTGAGTGGTTATCATCAAATTAAGGAGGTCATCCCATGGACGAAAGCATCCGTAAACTGCAAGACTGGATCGACGAGAGCCAGAACATCGTGTTCTTCGGCGGGGCCGGTGTCTCCACCGAGTCCGGCATTCCGGATTTCCGAAGCACCGACGGTCTGTATCACCAGCAGTACGACTACCCCCCGGAGACGATCCTGAGCCACACATTCTTTGAGAAAAACCCCGCAGAGTTCTACCGCTTCTACCGGGACAAGATGATCGTCCAGGGGGCCAAGCCCAACGCCGCGCACTTGAAGCTGGCCGAGCTGGAGCGGGCCGGGAAGCTCAAGGCCGTGGTCACGCAGAACATCGACGGCCTGCACCAGGCCGCGGGGAGCAAAGTGGTCTATGAGCTGCACGGCTCCACCCTGCGCAACTACTGCGCCAGCTGCCGGAAGAAGTATCCGCTCTCCTTTATCGTAGAGACGACCGGCGTCCCCCACTGCACAGAACCCAACTGCGGCGGCATCGTCCGGCCGGACGTGGTGCTGTATGAGGAAGGGCTGGACCAGGATGTGATCGAGGGAGCCGTGGCCGCCATCCGGCGGGCAGATATGCTCATCATCGGCGGGACCTCTCTGGTCGTCTATCCGGCGGCGGGACTCATCAACTACTACGCCGGGAAGAGGCTGGTGCTCATCAACAAATCCCCCACCGGCATGGACTACCGGGCGGACCTGGCCATCAGCGCCCCCATCGGCGAGGTGTTCTCTCAGATCACCGTGAAATGATCAAACAGCCCCCTAAGGAGGTGCCCAGGGATTGGACATCGAACTGAACATCCTGAAAAAATGGATCGAGGGCAGCGATAACATCGTCTTTGTCACCGGCAAGAACTTCTCGGCGGAGGCCGGGTTTCCCGATTACCGGGCCATGGACGAGGGGTATCTGGACAAATACAAATATCCCCCGGATGACATTCTCTGCCTGACCTTTCTCCAGCGCAGCCCCTTTTACTTTTACCGGTATTACCGGGACAAAATCCTTGCCCCCGTCCTGAATGCCCGGCCCAGCCCGGCCCACGACGCCCTGGTAAAGCTGGAGGAAGCCGGCAAGCTCAAGGCCATCCTGACCGTGAACATCGACGGCATCCACCAGGAAGCCGGAAGCAAGGAGGTCGTGGAGCTGCACGGCTCCGTGATGCGGAACTGGTGCGCGAAATGTGAAAAATTTCTGGACTTTTTCTACATCGTGGACAGCCCTACCCTCATCCCCTACTGCAACGTAGATATGTGCGGCGACTATGTCCGCCCGGCCATCGTGCTGAAGGAGGAGCCGTATGATCTGGCCCTGGTGCAGAAGGCCCTGGACTATGTGAAGGCAGCAGATATGCTCATCATCGACGGTTCAGCCTTGGCAGAGTTCCCCGTCCCCAACCTGATGAAAACCTACCAAGGCCACAAGCTGGTGCTGTTCAACACCGCCCCTCTGGTCTTCGATGCCCGGGCCGGGCTGGTGGTGCGGGGGCACACGTATACCGATGTCTTCCAGCAGCTCCAGCTGGACCTATGACCAATAAGGAGGAATTCTCTTGGAATACAGAATGGAACACGATACCATGGGCCAGGTGGCCGTCCCCGCAGACAAGCTGTGGGGCGCCCAGACCCAGCGGAGCTTTGAAAACTTCCCCATCGGGGAGGAAAAGATGCCCGCCGACCTCATCACCGCCTTCGGCGTACTGAAGGAAGCCTGCGCCGCCGCCAACCACAAGCTGGGTAAGCTGGACGACCGGCGCTATGCCCTCATCCAGTCCGCTTGCCAGGCCATCCGCGCCGGGGAGCTTTCGGACAACTTCCCTCTGGCCGTCTGGCAGACCGGCAGCGGCACGCAGACCAACATGAACTGCAACGAGGTCATTGCCCACTACGGCAACGGCAAGGCCGGGGAAACTTTACTGCACCCCAACGACCACGTGAACATGTCCCAAAGCTCCAACGACACCTTCCCCACCGCCCTGCATATCGCGGCGGTGACGGCGCTGTATGAGCGGCTTTTCCCCGCGCTCGAGGCCATGCTCGTCTGCCTGGACCGTCTCGAAAAGGAGAACGCCAACATCGTCAAGACGGGCCGGACCCATTTGCAGGACGCCGTGCCCATCACCTTCGGGCAGGAGATCAGCGGGTGGAAATCCATGATCGAGCACGGGCGGGATATGATCCACGCCTCCCTCGACGGCCTGTATGAGCTGGCCCTGGGCGGCACCGCCGTGGGGACCGGCCTGAACGCCCCCGCTGGGTTTGGCGAGGCCGCCGCGGAAGCCGCCGCAGAGCTGACCGGCCTGCCCTTCCGCACAGCCCCCAATAAGTTCCACGCGCTGACGGCCAAGGACGCCCTGACCTTCTCCCACGGGGCTTTGAAGGCGCTGGCAGCCAACCTCATGAAAATCGCCAACGACGTGCGCTGGCTGGCCTCCGGTCCCCGGTGCGGGCTGGGTGAAATTTTCATCCCGGAGAACGAACCCGGCTCCTCCATCATGCCCGGCAAGGTCAACCCCACCCAGTGCGAGGCGCTGACCATGGTGGCCGTCCAGGTCATGGGCAACGATGCCGTCATGGGCATCGCCGCCTCCCAGGGCAACTTTGAGCTGAACGTCTACATGCCCGTCATGGCCTACAACTATTTGCAGTCTGTCCGCCTGCTGGCTGATGCGATCACGTCCTTCACCCAGCGTTGTCTCAAGGGCCTCACGGCCAACAAGGAGAAGATGGCAGAGAACCTCCACCGCTCCCTCATGACCGTCACCGCCCTGACCCCCATCGTCGGCTATGAGAACGGGGCCAGAATCGCCAAGAAAGCCCACAAGGAAAACATCTCCCTCAAGGAAGCCGCCGTCGCCCTGGGCCTCTTCACCCCCGAGGACTTTGATGCGGCTTTCCACCCCGAGGAAATGGCATAAACGAAACACACGCATCGGCACTCTATCATAGAAAGGATCTTGATCCCCATGGACATCAGCGCAGAATCTTTGGCGTTACATTACAAGCTCAAGGGCAAGCTGGAGGTTGTCTCCCGTTACCCCATCCAGACCCAGAAGGACCTCTCCCTGGCCTACACCCCCGGCGTAGCGGCCCCCTGCCTGGAAATTCAAAAG
>CAVCXN010000113.1:0-5391 GCA_963606215.1 uncultured Mycoplasmatota bacterium
TTACGCCCAACCCTTACAAAAATCGCCCCAGCCCTGGCAGTTCTGGGCGACCTGCTCCAGCTGGCCGCAGGTCAGCTCAATGGCGCTGTTGGACGACCCAGCCGCAGGAAAAATGCTGTCAAAGCGCTTCATAGATTCATCCAGATAGACCTTGACGCCCTCCTTGATGCCGAAGGGACAGACGCCGCCAATCGCATGGCCGATCATCTCGGTCACTTCGTCAGGGGTGAGCATCTTGGCCTTGGTGTGGAAAGCGGCCTTGAACTTGGTGTTATCCACTTTTGCATCCCCGGCGGTGACGATCAAAATAGCCTCGCCGTCTACTTTGAACGACAGGGATTTGGCGATGCGGGCCGGAATGACCCCCGCGGCCTCTGCCGCCAGCTCAACGGTGGCGCTTGAGACGGGGAACTCTAAAACTTTGCCGTCCAGCCCAAACTGGGCCAGGTAAGCACGTGCTGCTGTGATGGACATGGGGATTTGCTCCTTTGCTAATTAGTTACCTCATTTTACCCTACCCGTTCCAAAAAGGCAAGGTTTGCCTTCTTCGTGAGAGATGTGGTAAAATAGATCAAATCACAAAAGGAGGTCTGTCCCATGACGACCACGCCCCGCGCCCGCTTTGCCCCCTCCCCCAGCGGGCGGATGCATTTGGGGAATTTATTTGCCGCGCTGCTGGCCTGGCTGGACATCCGGGCCTTGGGTGGGGAAATGCTGCTGCGGATGGAGGATCTGGACCCCGACCGGTGCAAGCCCGCCTATCTGGACCAGCTGGCGGACGATTTGGATTGGCTGGGGTTGGACTGGGATTTGGGCTGGCAGGCCGGAAAAGTCGAATACCAGCAGAGCCACCGGACGGCAGAGTATGAAACCGCCTTCGAGACACTGGCCCACCGCGGCCTGGTCTACCCCTGCTTCTGCACCCGAAAAGAATTACTAGCCGCCTCCGCCCCCCATGCCTCGGACGGGGCCAGGGTCTACAACGGCCACTGCCGCACCCTGTCCGCCCAAGAAAAAACCGCCCTCTTGGAGAGCGGGCGGCGTCCGGCCTGGCGGGTCAAGGTCCCGGCAGAAGTCATTTCGTTTGTCGATGGCAATTTTGGCCCCCAGCAGCAGCGGCTGGACATGGAGTGCGGCGACTTCATCCTCCGCCGCTCGGACGGGGTCTATGCCTATCAGCTGGCCGTGACCGCAGACGACGGGGCCATGGGCATCACCCGCGTGGTGCGGGGGTGGGACTTGCTTTCCTCCACCCCCCGGCAAATCTGGCTGCTGGAACAGCTGGGCTACCCCATCCCCACCTACTGCCACCTGCCCCTGCTGGTCAGCCCCGACGGGCGGCGGCTGAGCAAGCGGGACCGGGATTTAGACGTAGGCGTACTCCGGCAGAAGACCACGCCGGAAGCCGTCACCGGTTTCCTCGCCCACGCCGCCGGTCTGCTGGCCAAGCCGGAACCGGTGCGCCCCCGCGACCTCATCCCCCTCTTCTCCTGGGACAAGGTCGGGACACAGGACCGCGTCGTGGACAGCGAGGCCCTGCTCACCCGCCGCTGAGCTCCTCTCGCAAGCGCAATAAAATTTTCTTTTCCAGACGGGATACCTGCACCTGGCTGATGCCTAGGACCTTCGCCGTTTTGTCCTGGGTCAGGCCCTTGAAATAGCGCAGTAGGATGAGCTGGCGCTCCCGCTCCGGCAGGGCGTCGATGGCCGTGCGCAGGGCCAGCTTTTCCACGATGCCCTCTTCCGGGGATTCACTGCCCAGCACGCCTTCCAGCGACAAGCCCTCTTCCCCCGTCTCCGCTTGGAGCGACGCGACTGGGGCGGTAGCTAAGTCCACTTCCGCAATTTCCTCCGGAGTCAGGCCGGTGGCCTGGGACAGTTCCGATAAGACCGGCTCCCGCCCCAGCTCTGCCGTCAAAGCAGTGCGGGCCTTTTGGATGAGATAGCCCCGCTCTTTCCGCCCCCGGCCAATTTTCACCATGCCGTCGTCCCGCAGGAAGCGGCGAATTTCCCCCGCGATTTTGGGCACAGCATAGGTCGAAAATTGCGTTCCAAAGGCCAGGTCAAAGCCCTGCACCGCCTTGAGAAAGCCCAGACAGCCCAGCTGATAGAGATCATCCAATTCCAGATTGCCCCGGGCGTAGCGGCGGACGATGCTCCAGATCAGCCCCTGATTTTCCTCCACGAGCTGCCCGCAGGCGGCTTGATCCCCAGCCTGCGCCGCCCGGAGCAGGGCCTCGGGGACACTCACCCCTTGGCCCCCAGCCGCAGGGCAAAGCGCTTGCGCATGGTCACAGTGGTCCCCTTCCCCGGCTTGGAGCGGACTTTGACCGTGTCCATAAAGCTCTCCATGATGGTAAAGCCCATCCCCGCCCGTTCCTCACTGCCGGTGGTGAAGAGGGGCGCGCGGGCCTGGTCGATGTTTTCGATGCCCACGCCCCAATCCCGCACCACGACCTCAAATTCATTTTCGGGGTAGAGCCGGAGCTTCAGCTCCACTTTCCCCAGCGCGTCGGGATAGGCGTGGACGATGGCGTTGGTGACGGCCTCACTGACGGCGGTCTTCACGTCCCCCAGCTCGTCCAAAGTGGGGTCCAGCTGGGCCGCAAAGGACGCCGCCGCACTGCGGGCAAAGCCCTCGTTGGCCGACCGGGAGGGAAAGACCAGGCTGACCTGGTTGATGTACTTGATGGTCCGCATGGCTAGGTATCACTCCTTTCCGGAATGGGTTCGGTGGGGATGAGCCGGGCCAGGCCCGCCGCCCGGAACACCCGCCCCGGCTGCTCCGGCAGGTCCCGGATGTGGATGCTTCCCCCCAATTCCTCCATCCGCTGCCACAGGCGCAGTAAGATCGCAATGCCCGCGCTGTCCATAAACGTCACCCCCGCGCAGTCCACCAAAAGCTGCTGGGGCAGCAGGCGGTCAATCTCCCCCTCCAGCTCCCGGATGACCCCCTTCACCCGGTGGTGGTCCAGCTCCCCGGACAGGGAGACGGTGAGGGCGCGGTTTTGGGTGGTGTAGGCAACTGCCACTGGTCACACTCCCCTTTCGTTCGTGATGTTATCCATTGGTTTTGTGCAAAAGAAAAATCGCCGTGTACCAGCTTGTCCGGTACACGGCGATTCTATCATATCCAGTTGGAATATCCTGTCAAATCAGAACAGCCCGCTGATCTTCCCGTGCTCGTCCACGTCGATTTTTTCGGCGGCGGGGACTTTGGGCAGGCCGGGCATGGTGAGGATATCGCCGGTGAGGGCGACCAGGAAGCCCGCACCGGCAGAGACTTTCAGATTCCGCACGGTGACGGTGAAGTTCTCCGGGGCACCCAGGAGCTTGGGGTCATCGGAGAAGGAATACTGCGTTTTCGCCATGCAGATGGGGTAATTGCCAAAGCCCTGCTCGGTGAGCTGCTTGGCCTGCTTTTTGGCGTTGGGGGTGAGGACCACGTTGGCGCCGCGGTAGATTTTGGTCACGATAGCCTGGAGCTTTTCCTCGATGGTGGTGTCCAGCTCGTAAGCCTGGTGGAAGTCGTTGGGCTGCTCGCACAGGCGCACCACTTCCTCGGCCAGGGCCTTGCCGCCCTCGCCGCCTTTGCCCCAGACCTCGGACAGGGCCACGTTGACGCCCAGGGCCTTGCACTTTTCTTCAATGAGGGCCAGCTCCGCCTCGGTGTCCAGCGGGAAGCGGTTGATGGCGACCACGCAGGGCAGGCCGAAAACGGTAGTGATGTTCTCCACGTGACGCAGGAGGTTGGGCAGGCCGCGCTCCAGCGCTTCCAGGTTCTCCGTGCCCAGGTCGGCTTTCGCCACGCCGCCGTGGTGCTTCAAGGCGCGGACGGTAGCGACCACAACGACCGCGCTGGGCTTGAGTCCTGCCATACGGCACTTGATGTCCAGGAACTTCTCGGCACCCAGGTCAGCGCCGAAGCCCGCCTCGGTCACAGCGTAGTCGCCCAGCTTGAGGGCGATGCGGGTGGCCATGATGGAGTTACAGCCGTGGGCGATGTTGGCGAAGGGGCCGCCGTGGATAAAGGCGGGGGTGCCTTCCAACGTCTGGACCAGGTTGGGCTTGAGGGCTTCCTTCAGCAGGGCGGTCATGGCCCCGGCCGCCTTCAGATCGCCGGCGGTCACGGGCTTGTCGTCGTAGGTATAGGCCACGACCATGCGGCTGAGACGTTCCTTCAAGTCGGTGATGGAGGAAGCCAGACACAGGACGGCCATGACCTCAGAGGCCACGGTGATATCGAAGCCGTCTTCTCTCGGCACGCCCTGCATCCGGCCGCCCAGACCGTCCACGATGTTCCGCAGCTGGCGGTCGTTCATGTCCACACAACGCTTCCAGGTGATCTTTTTCACGTCGATGCCCAGGGCATTGCCCTGCTGAATGTGGTTGTCCAGCATGGCGGCCAGCAGGTTGTTGGCCGCGCCGATGGCGTGGAAGTCGCCGGTGAAGTGGAGGTTGATGTCCTCCATGGGCACAACCTGGGCGTAGCCGCCGCCAGCCGCGCCGCCCTTCAAGCCAAACACGGGGCCGAGAGACGGCTCCCGCAGGGCCACGACGGATTTTTTGCCGATCTTCCGCAGCCCGTCGGCCAGACCCACGGTGGTCGTGGTTTTCCCCTCTCCGGCCGGGGTGGGCGTGATGGCAGTGACCAGGATGAGCTTTCCATCCGGGCCGGTGTGTTCTTTCAGAAGGTTGTAATCGACTTTTGCTTTGTAGTTGCCGTACTGCTCCAGATACTTCTCCTCGACGTTTGCAGCCTTCGCAATGTCGCGGATGTGCTGCATGGTGCAGCTCTGGGCGATTTCAATGTCGGTCTTCAAAAATACCCGCTCCTTTCTGATTCGTACAGATTTTATTTGCTCAAGAGATATCTCCGGCCCGCCTCTCGGCGGGCCGGGGGATCCACAAAGAAATTACTGACCGCCGCCGGTGGTGGTGCGCAGGGTCACATCGTGGTAGCCGCCCTCGACGATGCTGGTGGCAGAGACCAGGGTCAGGCGGGCGTTCTGCTGCAGGTCGGGGATGTTGGTCACGCCGCAGTTGCACATGGTGGACTTGACCTTATACAGGCTCTTCTCCACGTTGTCGTGCAGGGCACCGGCGTAGACGACGTAGGAATCCACGCCTTCCTCAAAGGCCAGGTCGCTCTTGCCGCCCAGGTCGTAGCGCTGCCAGTTCCGGGCGCGGTTGGAGCCCTCGCCCCAGTACTCCTTGACGTAAGCGCCGTTGACCATCAGCTTGTTGGTGGGGCTTTCGTCGAAGCGGGCGAAGTAACGGCCCAGCATCAGGAAGTCCGCGCCCATAGCCAGGGCCAGGGTCATGTGGAAGTCAAAGACGATGCCGCCGTCGGAGCAGATGGGCACATAGACGCCCGTCTCCTTGTAATAC